>JAWXBI010000093.1:0-7870 GCA_034439915.1 Saprospiraceae bacterium
AGGTTAAGGTTAAGGTTAAGGTTAAGGTTAAGTCCCGATCCTTCAGGAGAGGTTGAGTTTGAGAAAGTCCCCTCTTAACCTCAACCTTTTATTTAACTCCTTACTTCAAACCAAAGTTTGCCCTTAAATCCGGCATCATTGTGATAATGTATGGTCACCTCTTCGCCTCCCTCAATATCCCGGATGGCATGGATATGGATCTCGCCGGCCTCATAATCAAACACGACTTCAGCATTGGGGGTTTCACTGTGGTTGTATAAACACCCATAACCCAGTGCAAGCGCCAGATCCTGGTCCTTCCATACAAAATAATATTCATAAATCACGGTCCGGTCAATCCACTCCATCTGTGATTTGGGGATAAGGATCACCGGACAGATTTCGATCAGACTTTTTTCCGGGATATCCATAGCAGTATACACTCCTCTGCCTTTTGATTGTGTGGTCCCATAATAAATAGAATCTAATCGTTGCATATCAGGTAGCTCTGATCAGTTTGATCCCACCAATAATCAAAGCCAATCCCACGATGCTGTTGACATGGATCAACTCTCCATCCAACATCCCTAAAAAAATCGCTACGATCGGCATGATATAAGTCACCGTACTCGTATATAAAGCCCCGCTTCTATTGATAATATGGAAGTACAACAGTGACCCCAGCACCGTTCCAATCACGGACAGACACAGAGCCGCCAGGCTGCAGGATAACCAGGGGCTTTGCTGGTTGATTGACGTCCAGTCGGTAACGATAAAAAATAACAATAAAGCGGGTAAGGTCATAGAACCAAATGAAATCGAAGAGATCACATAAGGAGATAAGCCGTGTAAATGTTTCTGGGTGATATTGATCGTGAACGCAGATAATATGATGGAACCAATCATAAATAAACTGTAAAAACCTACATCAAGACCGTGATGGGCCCGGTCAAACCAGATCAAGATCAGACATCCGCTCAAACCTAACGCTATTCCCCAAAAATTTTTCCACCGGAATTGTTGTTGGAAAAAACTGATGCCTACTATAAACGTAGCCAAAGGACTCAGCGAAGCCAGGATGCCGGCCAGACTGCTGTCGATCCGGGTTTGGCTCAGGCCCATGAGTAAATAAGATGAAAAATATCCCATCAGGCCCAGCAGCAGCAACCACAACCATTGAGCACGTGAAACTAGTCGCGTAGATCGGATAAACCAGGGTATAAAACATATTCCCGTAATCATGATTCTGATCAAAGCATATTGGACTGGGGAAAAACAAGGCAATATCCTTTTGATCAGCATAAAAGAACTGCCCCAGACACAACCCAGGATGATCAGCAAATAGGCAGGGTCTGTTTTATTGATTTTGGAAATCAGGTTTGAAGGGGAAGTGGGCAGGGTATTACAATTTTATGAAAGTTTGTTTCCAGCTTCCCTCAGCACACTGGAGATCAAAATAATACAAACCGGCGGGCAGATGGAAAAGATCGAGGGCAAAATCCAGGGTGGTAGTGTTCCGTACCCTTTGACGATAAAGGATTCTTCCGGTATAATCCCGGATCGAGAAGTCGATCTTATCCTGAGGCTGAACCAAAGTGCCTGACACATGCAGTTCGCGGGACACCGGATTGGGAAAAGCTTTCAATCTGGAAAACAAGGGGTCTTTATTTAATCCGGTACTGACTCCTTGTTTGGCATTAACGGTCACAATTAATTGGCCGCAGTTATTGTTTTTACTTAATTCATCAATCTCCCCGGGCACATCCAGACAAGAAATAAGGTAATAGGTTTGGGTCTTCATGGTATCCGGCAAAAATACCTTTGAACTCAATTCATGATATTGTCCGAATGAAAGTCCATCGACCCTGGAAGGAGGGAAGCGATAAACAACCTGAGTATCCAACGGGTGTTTTTTGAGGAATTGAATTACCTCAAAGGAGGGAGCATCCGTTTCGCCGATATTTTCAATATAGTTGGTAATGGTGAGGGTATCACCCGGATAAATGGTGCCTTTGGCCAACTGGAGCCCCAGGAGGTGGAGGTCCGCTTTTTTGGAAGGAACTTGGATTTTTAGCACCATTGAATTGTTTGCCTTTTGGTGCTCGACAAATCGATTTTTTGCATCAAGGGTCAGGATCAGATAAATTGTTCCAGTCAAAACCTCCTCAGGAATCCTCCAGGCCAGGTCGACAAATTGAATTTGTCCCGGGCCTAATAGGTTTGTTTGTATGTACCCGGCGGGCAGATCATTCGGAGAAAGTGTGGAATCTTTAGACAAATAAAGGGTATCTGATAGAGCAGGCATTTCCCAATCTCCTTCATTGCTGATCTGAAGCACTCCGGGCAATGTTTGATATCTCGATAATGATTCAGGTAATTTTAAATCAACAGCGAGGATATCCGGTAGCTTTTGTTGAAGAACTATCCGGGTGGAAACCTCATTGTTTGACTCTTCGGATTCTTTGATTTGACCTTTAGGGTCTAACATCCCGGAAAGCAGATACTCACCGGTTGGTATGGATTGGGGCAAATTAAAAATTACGTCCACTGTATCGGGTTGTCCGGGTGACAGGGCCGGTCGGACAATATTCAAACTAGCCAGGGTATCCGGAGCAACCTTATTACCGGAAGTGTCGATCAACCAAAGCGAGATCTCAAACGCACCGGAAGCCGCCAACCCGAGGTTGAGCAATTGCAGACCCACATGGAATGAACCACCACTTCGTATAGTAGAATCAATATAAGTATAGGGCAAAGCTGCCAGGTCGGAGAGGGGTTCCACTATCAAAGCCGACAGTTCTATGTAGTTATTGTCTTCCCTGACTTCCTGAATAAGATTAGAAGGATCAACCTGCATCCAGAAAAGAACTTCCTGATCCGTAAACCGGGCGGGCAGGTTGACTGCAATGGTGGTATCCCAGGCCTGGTTAACTGCCAAAGTATCCACATTAATAGTATAGAAAATGATAGTATCCTTCGCGGTACCCGCAAAAACCTTCAGCCCGACAGCGTGGACACCCAATTCTCCAGAATTTATTATTCCGAGTTTTAATGTTGCCGGAAGTTCACTATAGATTATTGCCTGGGTCAATTCAAATGCTTCCACCGCTATATCATAGTATGGGTTTCTGATCTGAATTTGATAGGATTGACAATTATTGGTCTCCGACACTTCTTTGATTTTGGACTGATAATCCGTGCAGACATTCAAATAATAATTGCCTGCAGTAAGCCGACCCGGTAAAATCAATTCCAGTTCTTTCCGCAGGGTGTCTCCCTTATTTACTGAATCCAGGACCACATGAGCGAGGGTCACCGCCGTACTGGTTTTGATCAGTGATTTATCAGAGATATAAATTTCCGTTTCGGATGCCGGAGCATCCTTCCTTCCAATATTGGCCAGGATGATGGGAAATTTAAACGATGATCCTCTTGCAAGCAATGCTGCTGGAGATTTACCAATTAATTTGAGATCCGGTAAGGTTTCCCTCACCCAGGTTTGATTATCCCTGCAATTGTTGGATTCATTCGCTTCTTTGATATTCAGTTCGGAATCTGCGCATACCATAAAGTATGGCCGGCCCAGCCATTTGAGGTCCTTCAGGGAGATCCTGATCATGGTTTCGATGGTTTCATTACTTCCCAGAGCTGGGATATCAACGCTGGCAAGTGGTGTGCTTACCCCGGCCGGAGTGTTTGAAATAGATACTTTCGCTTTGAAAGCACCTGCCTGGAGAAAGCCTTGATTGTAAATGGTAAATCGGATAGTCTGGCTATCCCCCAAATATATTTCAGAAGGCGTGACAAACTGCCCGATGATCAGGTCCGGAACCGGATTGGTAATAGTTATACTGATCGCTGCACAGTTATTGACTTCATCTGATTCGGAGACTTCATTTTGGTTATCGGAACATACCAGCAGGGTAAAATTACCCGGGTTGATCAAAGAAGAAACGGCTAATTGTTCAGCCTTTGACTGATTAGGGGCTAATCCCGGTGAACTGATGAATTGCCCGAGCAGAAGATCATCAGCATCCCAGGTCTTATTATTTTTAGAAAGGTAGACCCCGGTCCAGAACGAGGTGGTAGCTAAAACTCCCTGGTTTAGGTTGTTAAATAAAATATTGAACGGGCTTCCGGAAGGACTTGGATTGGCAGTGAGTTTAAGGTCTTTGGGCACCAGATCTGCTTTGTCGATATGTATTTTTAGGGTAAATGATTTACAGTTGTTGGATTCATCGGATTCCAGGTTGTTATTGGCCGGATCAACACAAATAATTAACTGATAATTGGCTGCATTTAGACCGGAAGGTATGGTTACCGGATTGGTGAAATCGCGGATTCCCTGGTTGTCCATAGCTGGGATAGGCGCGCTAACCAAGACCACATCATTGGAAGAATAAATCCCGTCAGTAGATAAAACAACCCCTAGTTGGGTGCTGGTAGTTTTTCCGGGTCCAAGGTTAAAGATCCGGCCTGCCAGCGTAAAAACGGATCCAGGCATTGTGACCGGAGGCACCACAGAACTAATGGATAGCGTCAAGTCAGGTATCAGTGATGGGTTGGGTGGTGGGGGCGGGTCATTGGGATTTGAAGGAGGGTCTTGTGCCAATAAAGATATGCCCAATGATCTGCAGTTGTTGGCTTCAGAGGATTCCGCTACCGTGCCTCCCTGGTCGGCACATACTAGGATATAATAAGCGCCGGGATTGGTGCCAGAAGGAAATTTGAAGGTCAACGAACTGTTTGTACTTGCCCCTGCGCTTAATGCAGATATATCTGCTTCAGAAATCGTCAGATCATTTGAAGAAAGTCCGGCATCCGTTGAAAAATATGCCCTGCTTTTCGATGCCTGAGCTGTTGCATTACCGGCATTGGCGGTACTAAACTGTATTGTACTGGTAGACGAAGGTGAACTCAGTTCAAGTGGATTTGCCGTAAGCGCGCTGATGACGAGATCAGGGGAGGTGGTTATTGTACCACCACCGCCAGCACAGCCGGAAAGACAACCCGCATTGTTTACCCTGTCCCTTATCCGGTTTCCTGGATGGGTACCAAAACCACTGTTAAAATTTATTCCTATTGAGGTAAGCTGATGACAATAAGACATGATGGTTCCTCCATCGATGGGTCTAGGTCCGGGAGCACAGGTACCTTCAGGGTTAGCACAATTATCAATTGCACCTCCTGGCCAGGTGCATGATTGAGTATGTGGGGATCCGAGGTTGTGTCCCATCTCATGAGTTATAACATTGACCGTCCAGGAATAAGTAGGGAAGGTTGTAAAGTTGGCGGAGACCTCACTATAAGCGTAACGGTTGGTTTTGCACAATACATCCAGCCAGGCCAGGCCATTAAATGTCCCTGATTTTAATCGGATAAAATGCCCCAGGTCGCCATTTATACCACCGGGATATGCTTTGCTAAAATCCTCCAGTCCCCTATCCGAACTCAAGCCATAAGGTTCGTTAGTCGTCCATACTTTTATTTCAGAAATGTTTGTGCTGATGCCCTCTCTGGAATAAATGGTGGAAACGGCATTATAAAAACTCGATACAAAATCAGCCGCACCACCTGGCCCTCCTTTGGCATCATGTACAGACAGGCCACATTCAAAAAATACCCCGACACAACCTGCCGCCGATTGTTGGCCCCTTAAACCACCCTGGCTCAAATTGAGGTCTTTAGTCCAATCGGGCAATTCATTGCTCATGCAGTTAAATGAAGGTGCATCCACCTGCCCATCATCAAAGAGCACAAAGGAATTTCTGCGCAATACCGGGCTGTTGCCGATGACCAGATTGCTGCGGCCGGCCGGAGAGATCATACCCATAACCTCATTTTCAAACAAAGAGATTACCACCAACGACTGGTCCTGGCCTTTGATCTTTCCGGAATAATAGAGTCCGGGGGTATATTCGAGGTTCCTCGCTTTATCGGTACTTAAAACAAAATCTTCACTGAGGACTTTATTTTCAACCAATTCAACTTCGATGTCCTGACCCTCTAAACCCGGCAGCACCAAATTGAAACTGGCCGGTTTTTGTTGTTTGAGCAGCAGATATTGTTTTAGGTCATAGTTCAGGATTCTGACATTGCGATTGGAACGCAGGGCTTTCCATTGTAATTCCTGCTGATGATCAACCTGGAACAAACGAACCGCAGGCTTTTGCACCCATGCCGGTGCACTTCCTCCAAGTTCTACACATAGCAGTAACCCTAAGATCCCCAGCCCATAACATCTAACCAAACCTTTCCAAACCATCTATTACTTACGTGTAGTTTTATAATCAATTTTTTTCCGGTTTCATTTGAGGGAAAAACAAAACTTCCTGGATGGATACCTGATTGGTCATCAACATCACCAATCGATCGATGCCAATACCCAATCCTGAAGTAGGGGGCATACCAAACTCCAGAGCTCTCAGGAAATCTTCGTCGAGGGCCATTGCTTCTTCATCGCCGCGTTCGGCCAGTTGCATTTGAGTTACAAACCGTTCGCGTTGATCAATAGGGTCATTGAGTTCAGAATAAGCATTGGCTATTTCTTTTCCGCAAATAAAAAGTTCAAACCGTTCGACACAACCTGGTTTTGTCCGGTGTTTTTTAGCAAGGGGGGTCATTTCCAACGGATGGTCTATAATATAGGTAGGTTGTACCAGGTGGTGTTCGACTTTTTTACTAAAAATTTCATCGATCAGTTTACCGCTTCCCATCGTGGGATCGACTTCAATATGCCAGGTTTTGCATTGTGCCCTAAGGTTTGTTTCATCCATTTGGCTTATATCGACCCCGGTAAATTCTTTAATAGAATCGTGCATGCTCAGTCTGCGGTACGGGCCTTTGAAGTCCAACACAAAATCTGCAAAATTTACAGACGTGGTTTCGTGAAGTGCAAGGGCAAGGGATTCTATCAACTCTTCGACCATACCCATCATCCATTCATAATCCTTATAGGCCACATAGATCTCCATACTGGTAAACTCCGGATTGTGGGTTCGGTCCATCCCTTCATTTCTGAACATCTTACCCACTTCATATACGCCTTCAAATCCGCCGACGATCAATCGTTTGAGATAAAGTTCATTGGCGATCCGCAGGTACAAGGGGATGTCAAGGGTATTGTGGTGGGTCAAAAAAGGTCTGGCTGCGGCACCTCCATGTATACTTTGAAGGATAGGTGTTTCCACTTCAATCCATCCTTTATCGTCAAAGTACCTGCGCATTGCACTGATCAGTTTGGACCGTTTGAGAAATATTTCTTTGACCCCGGAATTGACCAAGAGGTCGACATAACGCATACGATACCGGAGTTCAGGATCTACAAAAGCATCGTGCACCTGTCCGTCGGCATCCGTTTTTACTACAGGCAGCACCCGGAGCGATTTAGACAATAAAACCAGGGATTGTACATGGATGGTAATTTCTCCCATTTTGGTCCGGAAGACAAATCCTTTGACGCCAATAAAATCGCCCAGGTCCAGCCATTTGGAGAATAGAGGATCATAGGTATCCCCGAGTTCATCTTTTTTGAGATAGATCTGGATACGACCCAACGAATCCATCAATTCAGCAAAGGAAGCTTTACCCATGCTCCGTTTCATCATCAACCGGCCAGCTATAGAAACCTCCTTAAACCGGTCCGGTTCAATATCAAATTGGGCTTTTATGTCTATCGAGGTATGGGTGACGGGGTAAGCACTGGCGGGGTAGGGGTCGAAACCGGCTTGCCGGATCTCTTCCAGCGTATTCCGTCTGATGATTTCCTGCTCGCTAAGATTTGGTGACATTTAATTGATTTCGAGCGCTAAAGATAAAAAAATTAAAGTTGATAATTAACTGTTAAATGCCTTCTTAACACTGAGTAAAAACTATAATATGTCTATTTTTA
>JAWXBI010000094.1:0-44599 GCA_034439915.1 Saprospiraceae bacterium
CGAATAAATCGATCCGATGCGTCGGATCACTCGAATAAATCGAATAAATCGAATAAATCGATCCGATGCGTCGGATCACTCGAATAAATCGAATAAATCTATTTTGCAATGGCCGCCATCAGCCTTATTATTCATTATTTTGCAATGGCCGCCATCAGCCATATTATTCATTATTTTGCAATGGCTGTCGCCCTTTTCTCCCGGATTACGGTCACCCTGACCTGACCGGGATATTGCATTTCATTTTGTATTCTCTGTGAAATCAGGTAAGCCAATTCATCTGCATAACCATCGGATACCTTATCACTTTCAACGATGACTCTGAGTTCACGGCCAGCCTGTAAGGCATAGGCTTTTTGAACCCCGTCGTATCCCATGGCAAGTTCTTCCAGTTCTCCAATCCGTTTGAGATAGGATTCCAGGATTTCACGCCGGGCACCCGGACGGGCACCCGATATCGCATCGCAAGCCTGGACGATCGGAGATATAATGCTGTTCATCTCGATCTCATCGTGGTGGGCCCCCACTGCATTGATGATTGCGGGATGTTCATTGTATTTTTCACACAGTTTCATACCCAGCAAAGCATGTGACAATTCACTTTCTTCTTCACTTACTTTGCCGATATCGTGGAGCAATCCTGCCCGCTTGGCCAGTTTAATCAATTTGGTATTAAGTCCCAATTCGGCACTTAAAGTGGCGCATAAATTGGCTGTTTCCATGGAGTGTTTCAACAGGTTTTGTCCGTAGGAAGACCTGAACCGCATACGTCCCACCATCCATACCAGGTAAGGGTCAAGTCCGTGGATATCCAGATCGATCACTGTCCTTTCCCCGATTTCTCGGATTTGTTCTTCCAGTTGTTTTTTGACTTTAGCTACCACTTCTTCAATGCGTGCCGGATGGATCCGTCCATCGGCAACCAGGCGCTGAAGGGCTAAACGGCAAATCTCGCGGCGTATAGGATCAAAACTGGATATTACAATTGCTTCCGGGGTATCATCGACTACAATTTCTGCTCCCGTCGCTGCTTCCAGGGCGCGAATATTACGGCCTTCCCTTCCGATAATCTGGCCTTTGACATCATCATTTTCCAGGTGGAAGACCGACACGGTATTTTCAATGGTATATTCTGATGCCATGCGTTGAATCGTCTGAATGACAATTTTTTTGGCTTCTTTATTGGCCGTCACTTTGGCTTGTTCCGCTGCATCTTTAATAAACGACATGGCCTCCGTTTCGGCTTTCGCCCGGATCGCTTCGATCAACTGTTCTTTCGCTTCGTGCTCCGACAAGCGGGCAATGTTTTCCAGCGCTTTGACCTGTTTTTCTGTAGCCAAATCCAGTTCCTCTTTTCTTTTATTGACAATCTTCAGTTGTTTTTCCAGATTTTCCCTCAGCATATTAAGCTCACTTTCTTTGTTCTCAATGTGGTCCGTTTTGGATTTGAATTCGTTTTGCCTTCTTTTGAGTTCATTTTCCGAAGAGACCACCAGCATTTCCCGCTCCTTCATCTCTACGAGGTGGGGTGATCTTTCCTTTTCAAACTCAGCCCTTTTGCTGTTGAAATGGTCTTTAGCTTCCTGTATCTTTTTTTGTTTTATTTGTTCATTGCGGCTTTCCGCCTTAGACAAAATTTTCTCTGCATTTACTTCCGCTTCATCCGAAATCCGCTTAGCGGCAATCTTTGCCTGCTCTAGAATCAGGTCCGATTTGGTGTTAGAGTCTTCAATTTGTTTTTGGCGGCTTTTTTTAAATATATTGTTTACAATGACATAGCCGGCTCCACCTCCACCCACCAGTCCCAGGATCAATGCTATTATCCAGTCCATAGTACTTTCTTGTTTTTAGTAATAAATAAAAAATAAATTGAGAACAAGGGACCTTTATTGGATCACTTCATCGAGGAGCTTATCCATAACATCGAGTTTGTCCTGCACATCGGGAGAAAGACTTTCCGCTCTGGATTCATATAATTTGACCGCATAGGTCAACAAAGCCATCGCCATACAATCCTGACGGTCCTTTTGGGGATAAGCGACATGTAAAGATTTGAGCGATTCATTGACTTCCTCTACAATTTTTAACATCGACGCCGTATCCTGTTCGCTGACTTGCAACGGATAATTGCGGCCTTCAATCATTACCTGCAGTGTTTTCATCTCCGAGTACTATCCTATGTTTTTGACCATGTCGATACATTGATCTACCTGTTTAATGTATTGATCGAGAGTTTGTTCCAATTTCCTGGGCCTTACTCTTGAAGGGTCTTCCTGGTCTGAAAAAAGCGTACGTTGGTCTTCCATATCCCTGATGAGTTTTTCTCTCAGCTTAAGTTCCTTGTTCAATTTGTTGTTTTCATCGTGAAGCAGTTTGTTTTCCTGCTGCAGTAACTCAACTTTTTGAGAAACCGCCCTTATTTTTTCTTCCATTCGGTCTAATATGGCAGGAACCACTTTCACGTTCAAATATATTGCTTTTTTATAATGTATAAAATATTATATTTCTATTCTCTATCTTCCCATAGCCCCAATTTTATCCCTTAAACTCTTATTGATTTGTTCCATAGATAAGTCCAAATCGCTCTCTTTTAAGGTTTGATTTTGGTTTTCAAATATAAGACTTATTGCTAAAGATTTTTTGGCTTTCCCTATACGCTCTTCATTTTCAAAGACATCGAACAAATCGAAACTTTGAAGATGGGGGATCTTTTGCGATTTCAGAGCGGTGGCGACCTGATCCCAGGAAATTGTTTTGTCTACCACAATGGCCAGATCTCTCCGCACACCAGGGTATTTGCCGGGCACCTGAATTTTATTGCGGTCCTGGAGGGCATTATATTTATAAATTTCGACCCAATCGAATCGGGCGAAATACAGTTCTGATTTCAGATCAAAATACCGGGCAAGTTTGTCGTCAATTTTACCATAGAGGATCAAGGGGGTCTCTTTTACCTTTATTTCTAAACTATACTCAAAATCCGGGGATTGAACTTCTTTGGTTTCGTAAGAGGAAATTTGCCACTTGAGCAACAACTGCTCTACCAAACCTTTTAAATAATAAAATCCCTGTTTCCCGGGTTTAATGCCCCAGTGTTCTTTTTCAAATGGTCCATAAATAAAAATGGTCAGTTCAGCGGATTCCAAGTATGGCCAGGACGCTCCCGGGTTGGTCCGGTAAGTGGAACCAAATTCAAACAATTTTAATGAGCCTTGTTGCCTGTTCTGGTTAAATTGAATACTCTGCAACCCGCTTCTCAGGATGTCCGGCCGCATGATATCCAGATTGACATTGCTGGTATTATTGATATAGACCAGGTTACCCTCCACATAGCCGGATGCCAGCACTACCCTGGATTCCATCAGAGATAAACCCATGATTTCATTAAAACCCAGGTTACTAAGGTGTGTTGAAATATCTTCCTTAAATACCAGCTTTTTACTGGAATCCGATGATATGGCAAAGGAGACTTCCATTTTTGGGGGCATAGGCACCGCATTGAAACCGTGAATACGCAGGATTTCTTCAATCACATCGATTTCCCGTTTTACATCGGTTTTATTCGTTGGCACGGTTATCTTTACCATACCCTGTGATTCGGCAATCACAGGCATATCCAGAGCACTAAGGATTTTTCTTATTTCCCCGTCTGAAATGGTTTGGCCGATGACCGACCTTACCTTGTCAAAATAGATATCCACCTGAACAGGGAGGACGGGGTGGTCATAAACATCGACTACCTCAGAAGAAATATAACCCCCGGCCAACTCAACAATCATTTTGGCTGCTGCGGTGAGTGCTTTAACCGTAATATTCGGGTCAGTGCCTTTTTCAAAGCGGGTAGCCGCATCGGTCCGCAGGGTATGCTTCATGCTTGTCCTGCGAACAGAGGATGCTGAAAAATGGGCACTTTCCAAAAACAGGTCCGTAGTGGTGTCGCTGATTCCTGAACTCAAGCCACCGAAAACCCCGGCAATACCTAAAGGTTGTGAGTCCCCATCACAAATAATGAGGTCATCAGCATAAAGGGTCCTTTTTATTCCATCGAGGGTAATAAAAGGGGTACCGCCAGTCAATTTTTTGACCCTGATCGTCCGGTCTTTGATTTTATCCAGGTCAAAAGCATGCAGAGGCTGGCCATACATGTGAAGTATCCAATTGGTGATATCGACCACATTACTGATTGGCCTGACGCCTATGGCCTTGAGCCTGTCCTTTAGCCAGGCCGGAGACTCCTTAATCCGAACACCTGAAATACTGATCCCGCTGTAACGTGGGCACCCGATGTAGTCCTCCACGATTACCTTCACCAGGTTGTCATTGTTAAATTCTTTGATATCCTCTGTGACCCAGAGTTTAAATCCGATATTTTCACCGTCGTGCACCATTTGATAAGCTGCAAGATCCCGGGCAACGCCATAATGACTGGTCGCATCCGACCTATTGGGGGTCAGGTCTATTTCAAATATAGTATCCCTATAAATTTTAAATACCTCAGCGGCAGGGGTGCCGGCGTCCAGATGATCATCCAATACGATGATACCGGAATGGTCATCGGATAAACCCAACTCGTCTCCGGCACAAATCATTCCTTCGGATAATTCGCCCCGGATTTTTGATTTTTTTATTTCCAGGATATCCCCTTTTGAAGTATATAGTTTAGCGCCTACTGTCGCCACCAAAACGGTTTGTCCTGCGGCCACATTAGGCGCTCCGCAAACAATTTGCCGTAGTTCTGGGCTGCCAATGTCTACCGTAGTCAGTGAAAGCCGGTCTGCATTAGGATGCCTTTGGCAATTGATGATTTTTCCAACCACAACCCCTGTCAAACCCCCTTTAAGGCTTTCATAAGTATGGTAACCGTCTACTGCAAGTCCCAAATTGGTGAGCCTTTCCGCCAGAATTTCAGGAGACTGGGGAAGGGTCAAAAAGGTCTGTAATAATTGATGTGAAATATTCATAAAAAACTGGACCAAGATACGATGGGGACGGCATATCCGAAGTGATGAAAGTCAATGCCCTGACAGACGGTATTGAGGTGTATCAAAAAAAATCATGTTGTGGCTTACCGGATCCGGTGCTAATAAAAATCGGACCGTTTCATTTTAGCATTTCCCCCCCCATCAATCCAGGCATGGATAATATCCTTACTCAACAGGTCATAAACAATCCGTTTAGGAAAGTCATGATTTGAGTTTTCGAAAACATATCGGTTGTTTGTCGACGAAGTCATGGTGATTTTTACAGGCTTACTTCCATTTTGCCCGGTTACTGTTGATATATAATTAATCGCTGCACCTGTTTTTGCCAATTGTATCGATTCCAATAAGACAGTGTCCTGTGCAATAATGCGGTACGTTTTACAATTCATTTTATCAGGTCCTGCAGATTCCCAGGTTTCCAAGGTTTGTCCTCTCGATGTATTCATCAGCCAGCTACCGGCTAAAACCTGAGCAGGCCAGGCTGATTGTGGAAGCTCTATTTTAGGATCGGTTTTGGGAAGATGGGCTACCAATTCTACTTCCAGCATCCGGTCTGGTTTAAACAGTTCTTTTATCCCTATCCAGGAAGCTGCCGGAAAATCATTCCGATAAAGTGGTTTGCGGATATAACTGTATTTTTTCATGGAATCAATACTGGTCGTAAATAGATTTTCTATTACGACATTTTGAAAACTTGCCCCAAACCGTTTTAAATTGTTTTCCTGGGAGATATATACATTTTTTACCTGGGTAGGAAAATCTCCGGGAGAGGTCACCCCGGAAAGATAGAGTGTGTGGTCTGATTTTACCACACCGGCATAACCATAAACCGTGTCCTGACTTGTAATCCCCCAATGGAATTTTTCTTTTACTATATTTCCCGGCTGTGTGCGGGCAGTTAAGGATACCTGGATGCCTGTTATTAAAATTATGAACCGGATCACCACATACTTCATCACAAAAAATTTAATCTGAAAATTTCAGGTCAGGCTTTCTTCATTCGACCCATGCTTTGTTTCCAGGCCCGGTTAAAGTCCTGTTGATGATAAGCTTCGGCTTCCCCTCTGGAAGGGTGGGCCTGGTAAAATTTAAAAAATTCTATTTGTCCCGGAGATAAGACCGACTGCGGACTTCCCCCCTTTGCCAGCAGATTATTGAGCCGACTGGCCTGGATAGGAAGCATGGGTACATAACGGTATGCCGTATGCCGGAGATAATATTGAGGTTCGTGATCCGGTTTGAACCCGGTTGACTTTTTCAATTCTGTATCCACGGTCAACCCTTCGGCCAGGTCTTTTTCTTCGGCAAACAATGATTTAGCACAATCCAGTTTACGGGCTACTCCGATCAGTTGACCTGTACTGATGACGGTTGGATTATAATTGACCCGGACTACTTCCTTACCTTGAATAAATCCAGGTTCAGTGCTTAACACCCCTTCCAGATTGCCCAGGTTTTTCTCCCCCTCCCAAAAACAACTCATACTAAATGACATTTGTTTTGATGTTTTCGCTAAGGCATACTCATAAGTTAATCTCAGATAACCAGGTATATTTTTTTTTCTGATGTTAAGGGCTTTTATCATTTTATCTGCTATTCCGGCAGCCGAGTAATTGGCATCTAATCTAGGTACCAGGTCTTTCATATCCGCATCGACGATACGGACTACCGGATTGTTCCAGGCAGGTTCTCCAAATAGTTTAAGCACCCTGGCATCTTCTCCCGCCTTATTGTTGTGTATTGCAAGGGGCACAAATTCCTGTTCTATACCTTCTACCAAAAGGGGATGGCTGAGGACTTCCGAACCATAGCGCTGGCAGGTTGCACAACCGGGAACTTCCTGAAATAAAATCAGGATTGGTTTTCCGGATTGTTTTGAACTGTTAACCGCCTGCCGGATATCCCTTAACCAATTTACTTCACCCAATTCTATAGCATTTTGGGCTTGTAAAGGAATCAGATAACTTAACAGTATCACCAAAATGAAGCCAGAAATTTTCATGATTTTCTTTATTGTTTTTCCCAAACTTCATGGACGTCATTGCCGGTGGAACTTTTCCCCTTATGTATCCATTTAGGCCCTTGCACTTCAGCATTAAAAACCAACTGACTGCCTACCCGGGTTGGATCCCTGGAAAAAAAAGCAAGTTGTTCGGTATATATCCCATCCATGAGGGTATATTTTCCCCCGCCTGTTCCGAAAAATTGTTTGCTTGCCGGATTGATGGCCACCCATTGAAAGCGGGTACTGCTATTTATTTTTAATGTCTTTCTGGAACCCTGGTGCATCGGGCTCAGATTGCCATCATTTCCAATACGTGCAGTAATCCTCCAACACCCTGACAACGGTGCAGTTGCAGGAGCATCATCTATTTTCGTCCAGGTGGTTTTAACGAGGTGTTCCAAAGTTAATGATGTTTCACCCAATGTGGTGTTATAACTGATTTGTTTGCCAACCTCTGCGGTATCCGTAGAATTAAATTCTATTGTCAATAAACACTTGCCTGGAGTGGCCTCATATTTTCCCCCATAGGTCCGGATAAAAGCGTTGGTGTTTTCATTGTACACCGCTACCGTGAGATAATTGTCTGTTGCGATCATAGTGGCTACCTCTCCCGGGTCTCCAACCCCTCTTAATTCCCAGGCACCTTTTATGCCAGGAGTTGATTGTGAAAAGAATAGGCTCAGGGTAGTTAAAATCAAAAAAAACAGTTGCATATGTTTTCCTTTAAATGCCGGATAAAATCCTGCTAAAGGTAAAGGATTTTGCTTAATGAAATGATAATGAGCATATTGATTAAGAAATTATCTTTCTGATTTAGTTACTTTGTATAAAATATTCATATATGTTAAAAATCTTTTGTTTTGCTTTAGCCTTAGGTGTTCTGCTGATCTCCTGTAAATCAGAAAAACCCAAGGACTCTATGCCGGAGGCAGCTCCTGCAGCTCCTGCTGTGAAGACCCATAAATTGGTTCAAAAATGGGAAACCGATACCATTCTCAAAGTTCCGGAATCCGTAATTTTCGATGCAAAAAACCAGGTCTTATATGCGGCTAATATTGATGGTAAAGAACCCTGGGGTGCAGATGGCAAAGGTTCTATTGCCAAGATCGGGCTTGATGGAAAAATTATTGAGGTAGAATGGGTCAAAGGCCTTCATGCTCCGAAAGGAATGGGAATCCTGAATGACAAACTTTATGTCGCTGACCTCACGGATATTGTGGTGATTGATATTGCTAAAGCGACAATTGACTCCAGGATCAAAGTACCTGGATCCAAAGGCCTCAATGATATTTCCATAGACCCCAGTGGGGTAATCTATGTTACCGATTCTCAGGGAAAAAGACTTTACCGGGTAGAAAACAAATCTTCTTCTATGGTTTTGGACTCCTTATCAGGGCCCAATGGAGTACTGGTCAGCGGTGCTGATCTCTATATTTTAAACAGCGGTGCCTTGAATAAAGTCAATAAAAATGGAAGCCTTTCCGTGATCGCGGAAGGTATGGAAGGCGGGACGGATGGCGTTGAACATATAAAAAACAATGATTTTGTGGTATCCTGTTGGTCAGGCACCGTATGGTATATCAATACCGATGGCAGAAAAGAAATGCTTTTTGACGGCAAATCATTGGGTAAGAACACCGCTGATATTGGGTATGATCCGGCTACCAAAATGGTTTATGTACCTACTTTCTGGAAAAATTCAGTGATTGCATTTGAATTGATGGAAGAATAAAAATTGAAGTAATTCGTCTGTTTTATAGGGATGCGAAGGATGAGATTTTATCCTTCGCATTTTTTTTTCATACTCCTGGTCACCCAAGACCCCTTCGAAGGATCAATCGGCAAACTTTTAATAAATCAAGGCGACCAGACTGCTTGGTGATCCTGAATTTTACTTTTTATCTTTAACCGATGACCCACCGTCTTCAGCTCACTATCGGTTTTGGATTTTTTTATGTCTCGCTGGTTGCCCAGTTGTTGCAAATCAGTTCAGATCTGAAAGTAGACAGCTGGACTTCAAAAGATGGCATGGTAATTCCCTTCGCAGGTCAACCCCTGGTCTCTTATGAAATCGGTGAGCGGTATTACGAATCTGGTGATCCGCAATCTCCTGTCCGGATTTTATGGGTTCCGGGAACTACACCTTATGAGGTACAAATCATAAATAATTCCAGGGATACACTGGCTGTAAAAAATATTTTGCCGTTTGGTAAGCGACCTGATCATATTTATATCACCGGCTCTGGAAATCACCCTCTATCCAGAACCCATTTATATCTACCCGGTTTTTCACCAGTAAATATTATCGTGCCTGACAACGCATGGAACCTGGGATATACCTCGGTTTCCCTTGCCCCGGGTTATACTATTTATGCCCTTACCCGGAGAAAATCGCTGGACAACGGTGTTCGCCGCCGCTTTGAAACCGTGCTGTATCCCGGAGGGTCGGTGGTATACAATTTTTTTATCGACACCTTTTCCGGAGAATGGCAAAATGGATTACGCGCTTGTTTTCGCGATAAGAAATTATATGATCTTCCCGTATTCGATGATTCGATGTACAACCGGTCTGACCTTAGGTGGATAAGGTCCGTCAAGATGATACACCTGATCATGGGATGGGATAGTCAGCTTTATGACCGGAAACAAAATCAATATGTATTGGGGGATTTTATTCAACGTGGTAAATCCTGGTATGGCGGCGATGATGCCATAGGTATATGGCCTACCTGGCCGGCGCTGGGGATTGATCAACGTAACCAGTGGGATATGTTCAGGGATATGCCGGGAGGACTGGTCGCCTTGCGTAAACTGTCTGACGAATGTCATGCATCCGGTGTGCGTTTTTTTATTTGTTATAATCCTTGGGATGAAAGCACACGCAAAGAAGACCATCTGCAGGGAATGGCCGAATTGGTGAAGGCCCTCGATGCCGACGGGGTAGTGCTGGATACCCGTGGAAGCAGCAGCAAAGAATTACAAGCAGCAGTAGACCAGATAAAACCCGGAGTCATCATGTATAGTGAAGGTATGGCTGTACCTGCCGACATGGAAACCATCATAGCAGGACGGGTACATAATGCATTGTATTATCCTCCTATCCTCAACTTAAATAAGCTGATTCAACCCCCGTTTGCCATTTTCCGGGTTACTGAAATTTATAAAGAGCCGATCCGCAGAGAAATTCACAGTAGTTTATTCAATGGATATGGGATAGAATTTAACCTCTTTCATCCCGGCAACCCGGATGGCCAGGAAGACCAATATAAATATCTGGGAAGGTGCCTCAACGTATTACGTGAGCATTCCGCATTATTTAACTCCAGAGAATGGACCCCCTTATATCCTTCCCTGCAGGATAGTATCTGGATCAATCACTGGTATACTAAAAACAAAGATGTCTTTACGATATATAATTCATTGTCCCGGGGATTCGATGGTGAATTATTTAAAGTGATGGCTAAACCGGGGCGGTGGATTGATTTATGGAACCATAAACCAATCGATATAAAATCAGTTATTGACGGTCACGCTATTCCGGTCCGCCTCGATCCATACCCTGGTGTCTTTCAAAACACCAACAATGAAGGATCTATCGGAGTGATCGCCCGTTTTGAACCTCAACTACGTATCACCATGATAGCGGTTGATCAGGCAGCAGTGTCCGCTGCGAATGGGTCTCACATCTTGATTTGGGCTGGCCTACCGGGATACCAGAATACGCCATTAAGGCTTTCAAGAAATCCGCAAACAATTAATCTAACTTCGGTATTTCCCGGATATGAAGGTGATTTTGTCTTTCAGTTGTTTGATTCATTGGAATTGATCGATGAAGAAATCATTAGCCTGTCCTCTGCTATGCCGAGGCCAATATCTTCTTTAAACAGGACTACCCGGCATGACCTCAGCCCCGAAATGGTGGTGATACCAGCCGATACGTTCAGATTTTTTACGACTCATGGAGATGAGTTTATACCGTATCCCGATGACCGGGAAGGGGTATTGCATCAGATGCCATCCTATTTTATGGACCGGCATCCGGTCACCAATAAAGAATTTGAAACCTTTCTCAAGAAGTCAGGTTATAAACCTAAAAACAAAATTAATTTCCTAAAACATTGGAACCTTAAAAAAATACCATCCGGTATGGAGCATCATCCGGTGGTGTATATTTCTATTGAAGATGTCAACGCTTATTGTAAGTGGTCCGGTAAAAGACTACCTACCGAACTGGAATGGCAGTATGCTGCACAAACTCCAAAAAGGTATAGGTGGCCCTGGGGAAATGAGGCGGGAATAACCCATACGGAATCTGAACAGATCACGGAGACACTGACCCATACCCGGTTTAGCTCATTTGATTCTTCCCGGGCCAATCCCGGCAATGGCCATCCGGACCAAGTGGGTAGCTATCCACGCGGTAAAAATGAATACGGACTGAGTGATCTGGTAGGCTCAGTATGGCAAATGACGACCGATCGGTATCAAACAGGCTCCTACGAATACATCATGCTGAAAGGTGGCAGCTATTATAAGCCCACAGCCAGCTGGTGGTATGTACAAGGGGGACCTCAGCCCCTGACCTGGCGGCAAATGTTGTTGTTGGTTGATCAGGGATTTGAAAGGAAGTCAACCGTGGGATTTCGTTGTGTGAGGGATAAATAGTTCTGAGCAGGAGGGATTTACATACGATCACAGAACGGGCACCTTAATTTCCACTTTTCAATACGGAGATAAGTTGCCAATTAAAGTTAAAGTTCGTTTTATCATTACGACATCGTTTCATTTGTACTAAAAAAATATTATAGCATTTAATCCTGACTTTTTATTATACAAGATCATATTAACGGCTGACGAAATCGATTTCGTAAATATAATAGTTGGGTAACATGAAATAGTAAGTAAAAATGGGGCACATGAATGACCTTTGTGCAAGGCTCTACATCACCTAACAAAACTATCACTCATGAAGATTAATTACTCCAACAAGCTGGTTGCGATTATTAGTATTTACCGATTACCCCTTTTATTTCTTTGTTTTTTTATACTGATGACACCGCTGAAGGTAGCTGCACATATTGTTACCAAAGGGACGGATGCCATGGAGATTAAAGGCAGAGTGACCGATGCAGAGACCGGAGAACCATTGATCGGTTGTACCGTTCAGGTTAAAGGATCCGGAGAAGGTACGGCAACGGATGCCAACGGTTCTTATCAACTGAAAGCACCGGACGGTCAGGCGGTGCTGGTTTTTAACTATGTGGGATATAAGGAAACTGAAATTCCGGTCAACGACAGGATTGAGATCGATGTCACCCTCTCGCCGGCGGTATCCGAATTGTCACAAGTGGTGGTCATCGGATATGGAAGTGCTACCAAAAGGGATGTGACGGGCGATGGAATTTTCGATTGCACTATTTTCATGGGTGAGGTAAATCAGTACATGATAACCCAGGGAATGGGCTACCGATTCAATGCCGTTGATGGCTTTTGAAAAAAAAATATCTTCTACTTCCGGTACCACAATGGCAATAGTCTTGCTATTTTTTCTGCGCAGGCCACTGGCGTATGGGTTAGGTGTAAAATGCAGTTTCTGTGCTAATTCAACGACCCGTTGTTTGGTTTGCTGGCTGATTTCATAACTGTCCCTCAATGCTTTGGAAACCTTGGAAGGCGATAGCCCGAGGGCTTTGGCAAGGACTTTAATACTTACGGTTGCCATGACTTAAACAAAATGGATACGCTGAACACCAAAGGCAAATATAAATTTTTCGAAATCAATTTCGTATTTTGATTTCCTGCAACGCTTATCTTTGGTATTGGGAATACTAAAATTCAAGCTGAAGTAGTTAATTTTAATCCCGCTTAAAAAATACACATTTACGGTCATGGATAAAAAATTTAGCAGCCAGGAGATCAGTCCATTAGCTTCATTAGACGAATGGGAAGACGATGTTTTAGTTCGTTACCCCGATCCGGAAAGTATAGCCAAAAATAAAAGCACGGAAGCCTACCGCAACTATGAGGCACCGGTACGGGATACGGTAAAAGAATTTTACCGACTCAACCACACCTATCAAACCTATGATTTTGTAGTTCAGAAAAAAAATGACTTTTTAAAGTTTGATAAAAAAGAAATGCCAATCTGGGATGCCTTCCAGTTTCTGAATCAATTGGTGGATGATTCCGACCCGGACACAGACCTGGATCAACTGCAACATTTATTACAAACTTCTGAAGCCATCCGGGCAGATGGCCATCCGGACTGGATGGTGCTTACCGGTTTGATGCACGATATGGGAAAAGTATTATGCCTTTTTGGAGAACCCCAATGGGCGGTAGTTGGCGATACGTTTCCGGTTGGATGCGCCTATTCTGATAAGGTGGTGTATCCCGAATATTTTAAACTGAATCCCGATTTCACCAATGGGACTTACCAACATACGCTGGGAGTATATCAGGAAGGATGCGGGCTTCGAAATGTGCACATGTCCTGGGGGCACGATGAGTATGTTTATCATATGATGAAAAACTATCTCCCCGAATCAGGGTTGTATATGCTGAGGTATCACTCCTTTTATGCCTGGCACCGGGAGAATCAATACCAATACCTCCTGGATGATCGCGACAGGGAAATGCTTAAATGGGTCAACTTGTTTAATCCTTATGATTTGTATTCCAAGTCGCCAACTCCGCCGGATTGGAAATCATTAAGACCCTATTATGAAGATTTGGTTGCGAAGTATCTGCCTACAACTTTAAAGTTTTAATAGAAGACACCGCTCCGAAATTTTGAGAGGTCAGAAGGTCAAGGGTCAGAAGGTCAAGGGTCAAGGGTTAAGACCTTTCACCTTTCACCTTTCCCCTTTCACCCTTTTCCTCTTCGCCCATACCCCCAGTCTACCATTTCGGTATATAAAAATCTTTATACCCCAAGCCTGCCTGTTTGATTACGTCGAAGATATACGTAGAGGTTTCCATCCTGGATGGTGGCACCAAATGTGATACTGTAAACTTGCAACCTTCGGATTTTGCCATTTTAATAAAATCCAGGGAAGGGGTTTGGGTTTCATTATTTATTTCGATGGCTATTTGATGTTGCCTGGCCAGCCTGATGTAAGGGAGATTATTTTCAATATCACCGTGATGTACCCAGATCTTAATTTTACCGGAAGCGAGCATTTTTTTTGATTTCAACAGGTCGGAACATTCGCCAATAACGTAATCAAACGGTGCGGAAATTTCAGGGCTGACGTCCATGTAATTTGATTCATTTACTTTAAGTCCTTTAAATACCGGAGCGTTGGCTATTTCGCGGAGTTTATTCTGCATGACCCGGTTTAAGGTATCCTCCAGGGGAATTACGGCCGCAACATTGATCCCGGATTGATAATAACAGGCCAACATGGAATCCATCGTGATACCGGCACCCGGATTCAGATCAATAAATGCAAATTGTCGTCCCTGTAAAACTTTCAGGCTGTCGTACCAGGGGCCAAATTTGTCTGCCGCACCCAGAGTAGGAGCATCATCCGGTAACCTTCGGATACGGATACTGCGAAAATGCACTTTACTGAGCGGATCATGGCATTGCAAAGCAATGGTCCCTTTGTTGAACTGACGCGCGGGAGGAATACCATGGGATGCCGGGTCTTCAGGTTCGGTATAATCAACGATCAGCATACTGTCTATCCATATTTTTACATTCTTGCCCTGGACGATTACCCTGGTTTTATACCATATACTGTCTTTGGTAAATGTTTGATAGATATTCCTAACACCATATAAACTGCCTGATTTTTTTAATTCGATACCCTCACCCAGTCCGATGTGGCTATTGTTGACCTGGACTTCTATTCCGGTATTGGGCCATCCCTCCGCTTGAAAATGGGTATGAAAATAAATCCCCGAATTAGCTTGTTGATGGGTCTTGACTTCGGCAATAATCTCGAAATTTTTAAAGGTATCCCGCAGGTATTCTCCCTGGTAAAATAAATGGGAACGCTCACCAACAGCCTGGATAACCCCGTCCACCACGGACCAGGAAGAATCGCGCTCATTTGCTTTCCATCCCTGAAGGTCCTTTCCATTAAATAATTCCAGCCATTCCTGGTCTTTATCCTTTTTACAGGACACCAGACCGGCCAAAATTAAATAAAGGCCGCAGAAATAATACAATAGCTTCATAGACAGGTATTTTTTTTTAAAATTAATACAAGTCTAAGAAACAAAGCTCAAAGAATTTAAGATTTTCTAATGCGTATTCCCTTGTGCCGTGACCATGCGAAGTATCAATTTAACAAACCGGATGGAATAGAGAGAACAGGGAGCAGACTAAAGGGTTTGTTCCCTCACTAGTTTGGCTTTTTCTGCTTCCCAGTCCTCCTGGGTATCTATGTCCCGGAGCGTTGGGAGTAGTTTATACAATAATCGTTTTTGTTGCAGGATTTTTACAATTTCCGGCAGCACCTGATCTGTACTCCAGGGTATATTTTGAAACAATTCCGGAATCAAAACATTCATTCCCAGCAGATAGAATCCACCATCTTCAGAAGGTCCGATGACCACATCATGGAAGTCCAGATGGGTATAAGCCTGTTCAATCAATTGTTGGGTTATGCCCAGGCAGTCACTTCCAATTATGATTTTTTTGTCGTAATCTGAAACCTGATTAAATGCATTAAACATCCGGCTACCCAGGTCATCACCCTGTTGAACATTTTTGCTGAATTTTTTTTCGGGCCAGGTATCGTGTCGCTCCACGCGGTCAGAATAAAACAAAAGGCGCGCTGCATCTATGCCGGATATCACCAACCGGGTATGGTCCATCAGGCTTTTATAAATTTCCAATGCCGTTTTATCACCCATACTGGAAGCCAGCCGGGTTTTCACCTTACCCAATACCGGGTTTTTAATAAAAATAATGAGTGCCTGTTCCATAACACTTCTTACAGGATTCTGCTTTTTACGGTGCAAAATTAAGGCATAAAGCAATAATGAAAAAGAGAAGATCTGAATCTAATCGACAGTCACGGAAACATTCGCTCCACTCTTATTATTCGCGTCTTTTTTATCGTCGTGCTGCAGCTTCATACCCGATTTGAGCTTGCGGGCTACTGTGGCATACGGCCCGGTAATGACCTCTTCATCGCCGGTCAACCCATCGAGTATTTCAATGAAATTGTCATCCTGGATCCCCGACCGTACACGGACCATCTTAGCCGTATCAGCGCTGTATAAAAACACGTACTCTTTGAATTCGTTGGATTTTACTTTGATGGTGGAATCCTTTTTTTCGTCCTCACGCGTCGTTACCGCTGATATCGGAACACTGATCACTTCCGGTTTGGTGTTGGTATAGATATCCACGGCTGCTGACATACCTGGTCTGAAAGGGAACCTTCCATCCGTGATCATATCTTTATACGTATCTGCTATTATCCTGATTTTGACCACAAAGTTGGTTACCTGATCTGAAGATAGGGTCTGCAGGGCGGTCGAACCGGTATTGGATGCGGAGTTGGCAATTTCTGTGACGGTTCCCCTGAATTTTTTATCCAGGTAAGCATCCACTTCAATATCGGCGGTATCCCCTAAACGAATGCGGAGAATATCATTTTCTGAAACGTCCACCTGGACCTCCATTTCACTTAAATTGGCAATACGCATCATTTCGGTACCGGCCATTTGAATGGTACCTACAACCCTTTCTCCAGCTTCAACATTAAGCTTGGAAATGATACCGGAAGACGGCGCATAGATTGAAGTCCTCGACAACGAAGTTCTTAACTCTTTCAGGGCTGCCTCTGAACTTTTTACGGTAAACTCAGACGCTTTGGTGCTTTGAATCGAGCTGTTCAGGTTGGATTTTGCCGAGCGTAAATTGGCTTCCAGAGCTTGTACATTGGCCAGGGAAACATCAAAATCTGCCTGAGAGATCACCCCCTGCCTTTTAAGCTCGATATTGCGGGTATGGATTTTATTGGCGTTGGCCAGGTTGGCTTCAGTTTGTTCAATCTGGGCTTTTGAGCCTTCAATCTGGGCCTGGCTAATGGATACCTGGCTTTTTGCATTATTCAGACTGGCATTGCCCCGTTCTACAGCAGAGACATAGGTATCCGGATCGATGCGGGCCAGGAGTTGACCTTCCTTTACACTATCGCCTTCCATGATTTTAAGTTCGACGACTTCTCCGGAAACATCTGAGCTGATTTTAATTTCTTTTTCAGGAAATATTTTTCCGCTGGCGGAAACCGTTTCACGGATAGTGCGCCTGGTTACTTTTTCGGTTGTTACTTTCTCCCCCTTTGGTTTGTTTTTATTTTTAAAATAAGCAAAAGCCATCAAGGTCAAAAACAAAGCCAACAAAGCCCAGATCCACCATCGGTTTGTCTTTTTCTTTCCTTTAAGAGTACGCGGTTCCATAATCCTGTATGAGTTTATTTTAATTTATTGATATCCATTAATTTAACCGGATCTGCCGGCCCAGGTAATAATCTACTACTTTGGAGCGGAAAATATAATCGTAACGACTCAGGAGCTCTTCTGTAGTGACAATATCCAGGTTGTTTTTTGCGGTAAGCAATTCAAAGGTAGTGGCGACCCCCACGTCATATTTTATTTTGATATTATTGTAAGCGCGTTGGGAAGCTTCCGTACTTCTTTTCGAAGCTTCATAGGTATTTGCGGTCGCCCGGAGCTCATTCAGGGCCGTCTGAATATTGTTTTTCAGGGTTTCCTTGGTTTGTTCGGCATCCAGTTTGGCGGATTCCACAGCTACCTGTGCTTGTTTTACCTGGGATTTTGCGGTATAATTATTATAAATGGGGATTGACATATTTAATCCGAATCCATAACCCAGGTTTTCATTCAATTGAGAAAAATAAGGGTTGTTCGAGGTTTGGGGGATACGGGTCGGTATTTCAATCGTGGCACTTTGTCCATTAAAAAAAATCACTTGCTGAACCCGGGTGTCAGAAAAACCGTCTATCCTTTGCGCCAGACTGGAAAATACGGAATTCAGGTTGCCCCCCAGCGATATTGAAGGGTAAAAGTTAGATTTCGCGATTTTAACTCCAATCTCTGCACTCTGGACTCTAAGATCGCCGGATTGGATATCCGGCCGGTTGGACAAAGCATGGTTGTATATACCCAATAGGTTTTGCTCAATCTCGGAAGGCTGAAGTTCAATAGCTCCAGGGCGTTCAATTTCAAATGTCTGGTCAATAGATAAGCGGAGGAGTTGTTTTAATAAGAGTTTATTGGTGCTGACCGTATTTTCAATAGTGGTGATATTTTGTTCTTCCCGCGCTTTTTGAGCCAGGATTTCCAGCCTGTCCCCTTCCGGTTTGCTGCCAGCAGCAATGAGCCGGTCCATTTGGTCGAGCTGTTGGGTGGTGGTTTGTACCTGAAGACGGGCATTGTCCAGTCGATCCTGAGCAAATAATATAGCCAAATAGTATTGAACCACCGTCAGGGCCAGATCATCCGAAAACTGCCTGCCATCCAGGGTTGCGCTTTGAAGGTTCACCCGGGTCTGGGCTATCGTATTTTTGATAGAGCCACCATCATAGAGTAACACCCCGGCACTCAATCCGAGACTGTTGTTGCCTATTGAGCGGGTCTCAAAATCATTGGTTACCGGGTCAATGGTTCGTCCAAAATTGAGTCCATAATTGGCAGATCCGTTGAGTCGCGGATATTGATTGTGGACAGCCTGCTCTGCGGCAATCCGCGCACGTTCAACATTTAACCGGTTTTGTTTGATGGATAAACTGTTTTCCCTGGCGTGATCGACACAACGTTGAAGTGACCAGGTATTTTGAGCTGAAACCGATAATCCGGTCATCAGGGTCAATAGCAGAATTAAGGATGAATGTTTCACTTCAAAAGCAATTTTAGAATTGAATGAACAAGATTAAATCAAAATAAGGAAGTTGTTTTATTTTTTCTATTAAAGAGGCCAGACTATCGATGAATAGGGCCTTACCTGATGAATTGCTGGATTTCACTTCCTCAGTTTTGGCGAGTCTACCAAGCCCGATCCTTTGAGTCAAAACGGGGTCCTGGTTAAATTGGTGGACTGAATCCTGGGGATGCAGGCAAATGTGCGCCATGCGTGGTTTGGTGCGGTGGGTCTTGACCTGAGTAGGGATTTCTTCTCGAATAAATACTAAAAATGCAAATTTGTCTTGTTCCATTCCTGTCGTAAGCAAACCGGTGCAGTGGAATTCTTATCTTCAAACCAGTAATATCCAAATGAAAGCAGTCATTTCTTATTTCGTATTGTTTATAACTGGCTTATGGATGACCCTGGGCTTGTGGAGTCAAACCTCCTGCTTCACTCAGACCGATGAACTGCAGAAAGGACCAAACCATTCCACTTGAATCTGGTAACCTGAAGGCCATTTTTGTTGACAATTCGGCCTTTGGCGCTCAGCATTTGGCCGGCTATAACGGCATTGCCTCCCTGCGTCATATCGCAGAAGATTCCAGTCTTTTTGCACCCCGGTATGCGGGGATCAATCTGGAACATATTTTTGGTGGGGACAGCCTGGAGGAGTTGTTTGAACCAAGGAAACACCGGATGACCTTGTTTAGAAAAAGCGATACCAGCGTTATACTTTATCAGGAGCCCACTCCGATCTCCGGTGTAGAATCGCTTATCGAATTCACGCTGGTTCCAGCTAATTATATAGATGTAAATTTTAAATGTATCCTTCATAAAGCTTCCTTTTTCGCCCACGGTTATGCAGGTTTATTTTGGGCCAGCTATATCGACCGGCCTCTGGACAAGAAAATTTATTTTATGGGTCAGAAAAAATCAGAAAAAGAGGCGACCTGGATTGAAGCCTATTCAAGTCTTCATGGTGTAAGTAGCACTCATCGAAGCATCCACGATAATCTGGACTTGTTTTTTGTAGAAAACTTTAATGCCAGCCTTGCGAAAAATTACTCCGACTACCATTTTGTGCAGCCCTATTATTTTGGACGATTCAGGAATATGGTCTTTGCCTATATGTTTGAATCTGGCAAACTAATCCGGTTTGCTCAATCTCCCACCGGGGGAGGTCCTGCCAGTCCTGCCTGGGATTTTCAATATATTATTCCAAAGCCCAAAACAGGAAAAATCTACGGGTTTAAATTCAGGGCTGTGTATAAACCCTTTATTAGCCGGGAGGACATTCAACAGGAATATAATAAGTGGACAGAAAGATAAGCCCTTCTCCTTTTCTTTGGGAATGAATTTAAGGCTTGGCCGTATGGAATGCAATGAGGCGGTCATATCGCGCCCCAAATGGCCTGTAGTAAACCAAAACCTGATAGTCGTTTTCCGTTTCGTACCAATCCCCATCAATAGGTGAGGCACTGAAATCACCCCCTTTTCCGGCAACCACGTAGCCGTAATTGTAGTACCCTTGTTTAAGCAAGGCAGAACCCAGGTAAGCTCTAGATTGATCATCGTATTTCAGCAAAAAAGGGCTTTTACATTGCCAGTCCGTAAATGTCCCCATCAGATAGACCTGCTGATCAAAAAATTCGGGGCTTTTTAATGTAAAATCAACCCACACGTATTCCGAAGATAAGCGGGGATCGGGGCGGTCCTGGTTTTCGATGATGTATCGGCCATTGGCATCCTGATCATCCAGAAAATTAAACAGGTCCCTCACTTTATCATCATTAAGTGTGACAATTATCTCGTTGGCATTTTCAGTAATTTTTTTTACAAAGCGGGTCCTGAATTCCAGGGAACGGATATCAAAAAACCGGAATTCTTTTCCTGCCGGGAAACTCACTTTGTCGATAAAATCAAAAACCAAAAGTTCAGGTTTGTCCCGGTTCTGTTTTAATCCGGTGACTGCCGTACTCCATCGGCCGTTTTGCATTACCGTGCAGGTAATCTCCTGCCTGGAATTATAAACAGGGAATCCTTTAACCGAAATTTCAAAATCGATTTCCTGATGGCTCCTGTATTTGAGCCCATCGGTGGGGCGAACAAAAATAGTATTCACTTTTACCTTGGGCTCCACCACCATGATCCTCCGGGTAAACAGGTAAATGCGCTGCCCTTTGCGCAATTCCTCATAGACATGGAGGAGAAAATTGCCGGAAATTTTAAGCCTCAGATCGTTGTTGGGCAATTCAAACCTGTAATGGGTATAATCCAGATTTCTGTTGGTAGAGTATGCGTAGGTGCGGATCTCAGACCGGTTAAACCCATCGATATAATCGTATTCGTCCAGCTCGTCTTTATTCCAATTCATATCCGTGTGGATAACCTCGTATTTATAACGATGGCTTCCGCTTCTGAGGTCATCGAAAGAAATGCTCAGGCTGGCCCCACCACCCAATTCAATCACCGGCATACTCAGCGGCAAACCGGCAACATGACACAGCACTGAAGCAATATCCTCAGAATAAATGGTGTCTGTATTCGCGGGCACAGAAAGTTCGGCAAGGTTGACCCGGCCGGGATGAAAAAAAATAAAAAATAAGAGGATAGGTATCAAGTCAATGAAGTTAAGATTTAATATCCAATAGATAAAGCTCCATTATTGTTTTATAATTACGCCGGATCTTCCCCGGTGAGCGACAGGCAGAAGCTGCTAAAATTAAAACGGAACGAGCGGGGTTAATGTTACGTCCTCCTAATTCCCGGATCTGTTTATTGATACATGATCCGGTAATATTCGTCAGCCATCCGTTTACTTTCAAAGCGGTATCGCACATCTTTCATTCCCTGGTAGACAATAGTCCTCCAATCGGCCGGCCGGTCGTAGAAGGTGGGCAGGATCTCTTTTTCCAGGATGTCAAATAATTGATTCATATCATATTTATCCTGCTCATGTTGTTTCATGTGTTCATAGTCCACGGGTTTGACGATAAAGCTGTTTTTACCGTGTTCGGCAAATTCACAGATCCATCCGTCAAAAGTGCTGCAATTGACTGCACCGCTCATAGCTGCAGTCATACCGCTGGTGCCGCTGGCTTCCCGGGGTACGCGCGGAGTATTGAGCCACACATCAGCAGCTTGTTTGAGCCTTTTACTCAGATTCAGTTCATAACCGGTCAATACCGCCAGGTTTTTATATTTTTTACTGAGGTTGACCAGATTGTTAAATGTAGATATGGCAGCATAGTCCATCGGATAAGGTTTGCCGGCCCAGATAATCTGAATGGGGTATTTTTTACTGGCCAGGAGCGCTTCCAGACGGTCCATGTCATTGGTCAATATATCAGGCCTTTTATATCCGGCAAACCTCCTCGCCCAGACAATCGTGCATACATCGGCATCATAAAGTTTTCCACATTGATCACTTACCGTTTCAAAACTTCTTTTTTGTAAGTACCGTTTACGCTCATCAAAGGTGGTGTGGTCCTCTTCTTCCATGGCTGCATACAACTTTTTGTCGGCCCAGTAATTATAGTTTTGAGCATTTGTGATGTGTTTGATTTCACAGATATCCTCATAAGGGGCCCACATTTTTCTGCTCACCTTACCGTGCAATTGGCTTACTCCATTGGCCAATTTGGCAAAACGAAGTGCTACCAGCGAATGATTAAATAAATCATCTTTCATGCCGGTAATCTCCCTGACTTCATCCAGGTCCATGCCGGCAAAATAACCCATTCGCTCACACATGTAGATATCATGTTTTTCATTTCCCGCCTCTTCAGGGGTGTGGGTGGTGAAGACGAGTTTTTCTTTCACTTCTTCTTTGGAACCCAGTTTTTTTAATAAATGAAAGATAGCACTGGCTGCATGCGCCTCATTGAGGTGGTAAAAATCAGGCTTATAGGCCAGTTCATCCAGTAAAGTAGCTCCACCTATACCCAATAAAATAAATTGAGCCAGTTTGGTGGCCTGGTTGGCGTCGTATAAACGGTGACAAATGGTCTGAGATACATAATCATTTTCAGGTAAATCGGTGCTCAGAAAAAACATGGGTGCCGTCCTGAATGTCGAAGGGGGAAGGTACCAGGCTTTGACCCAGACCGGTGAATTGTGAATGGTGATCTGAAATTTTATACCCGTATCCTCCAGGAAATAATAGTTTTTTTCATACCAGACTGGTTGAAGTGTCTGATCCTGATTGCGGGCCTGATCATAATACCCGTATTTCCATAAAATCCCTATTCCAATCAGATTTTGTTTTAACTCATAAGCGCTGCGCATATGTGATCCTGCCAAAAAGCCCAAACCACCACTGTATATTTTTAAGGATTGGTGTATCGCAAATTCCATCGAAAAATAGGCTACTTGATGACTGTATAATGCGGCAGGTGCATAGGGTAGTTTATAATTTGAAAAACTCATGAATTCTGTATTTAAAAGGGCGTAAATATAGAAAGATTGCCGAAAAGCATACCTAAGACTATTTTTTTGACGATGCTGCGTATAAGTATTTGAAAATGACTTTTTTCCACCCGGAGATCCCCACTTCAAGGAGATGAAAGAACGATTATTTATTATCTCATTTTTTCCCGGGTTGATTATAACCCATCCCCATCCTGATGAAAAGAAAAAGTTTAAAAGGGTAATGGTTATCTTATCTTCTGGTAATCGTGTATATGACAAATTGTTGGTTTTTGGATTTTTTTACAAGACCTGGAAAATTTCAAACCTCATTAAACCAACTAAAAACCCTGTCCGACATGGCCAGGCGGGCTTCCAGGTCTCGTTTTACAAATTCTTTAAACCTGCAATTTGTCATACGCCCTGGTAATCAGATCTTTTTTCAATTTCAAGTTATACCCGTATTTTGCGCCGTCAAATCACCAGAGCATGCAGAAAAAGTTAGTCAGTTTTTCCTTTATATCATTGGGATAAACTAACCCTTATCCTACATTATATTGGTATCCTAAAATCAGTCAAATCGTATGATTCAAAAAAATATCCTCATAGTACCCGGTGATGGAATCGGTCAGGAAGTGACAGCTGTTGGTAAAAAAATCCTGGACAAGATCGCCACCCGGTTTGGCCATCAATTTAGCTACGATCAGGCACTGATGGGTCACGTTGCTATTGAAGCGACCGGCAACCCCTTACCGGAAGAAACGCTGGCCAAGATGAGAACGTCTGATGCCGTGCTTTTCGGCGCCGTAGGCCACCCTAAATATGACAATGACCCAACCGCTAAAGTGAGACCCGAACAAGGATTATTGAAAATGCGGAAGGAACTAGGCCTTTACGCTAATCTCAGGCCGATCAAATTGTTTGATGATTTATTGGGTGCATCCAGTATCAAACCGGAAATCCTCCGGGGTGCGGATATACTTTTTTTCAGGGAATTGACCGGTGATATATATTTTGGTGAAAAAGGAAGAAAAGATAATGGGGACACCGCCTACGATGTCGCTCAATACAGCCGCTATGAAGTAGACCGGATTGCCCGTAAAGCATTCGATGCGGCCCGCCTTCGGAAGAAAAAATTATGCTCGGTGGACAAAGCCAATGTATTAGAGACCAGCCGGCTCTGGAGAGAGGTGGTGCAGCAGGTTGCGCTGGATTATCCCGATGTCCAGGTAGAACATCAATTTGTGGATTCCATGGCCATGCTGCTGATCAAAAACCCAACCCGCTATGATGTCGTGGTCACCGCTAATTTGTTTGGCGATATACTCACAGATGAAGCCTCTCAAATAGCTGGTTCCATGGGGATGCTTGCTTCAGCCTCCATTGGTGATGGCACTGGGGTATACGAACCCATTCACGGATCTGCCCATGATATCACCGGGAAAGGCGTAGCTAATCCCCTGGCTTCTATCTTATCTGCGGCTTTGATGCTGGAAATTTCATTTAATCTTAAACAGGAAGCTGAAGCCATAGTCACTGCCATTGATGAAGTTTTAAAAGAAGGGTGGAGGACAAGAGATATAGCGGATAGTCATACACCGGCTGATCGTATTTTAGGTACAGAGGCTATGGGTGAGCAAGTATTAAAAAGGATTTAGCCAAGGAGGGCAATGATGCCTCTTAATTTTCTGATACGGCAATGTTTACTTGCGGCACGCACATGGGTGCTGTTAAGTTTTTAATTTCGGATGGTGGAGGCATTGGTCAAATACCTGGGTAATGAACGAAAAGAGAAGGCCCAAAATCAATAAAGAGGTGGTGCAATGGCTCATTGACCGTAAACCAAGTATGGTGGGTTCCGATGCTATTCTGGATGGATCTGTTTTTAATGTCCATACCGAATTGACGATGAAACAGGGTTTTTTTAATCTGGAATGGATGAACTTTGAACAGATGTCAGAAGCTAAAGCCTATCCGTTTTTATTTATTTTCACTCCGGTCAGATTTTAAGGAGCTACGGGTTCACCCGGGCGTCCATTGGGTATAAGATAAACGGATTCTATTTCCACATGAGGATCAAAGTTCCGGAGAGGATAAGTATCGTCGCAAGCCATAATCTGGGGGTAAGCGGTTCTCCTAATAAATAATAGGATAGTAAAAAAGTAATGACGAGGCTACCCTTGTCGACGATAGTAAGCACAGTTAAATTTGCAGAACGCATGGCTTTAAAAAAGCATATCCAGTATATCCCGGTGGTCAACCCTGCAGCCGAAAACCAGAGCCAGGCTTTGACAGGTACTTGTTTATATTCCCTGAGTCCACCGGAGGCTATTGCGGCAATTAAAACAATACAAAACAAAACCCCGGTGCGGATGACCAAAGCGAGGTTCTCATTCGCATCCCGCATTCCCATTTTAGCAAATACCAGTGCCATACCACCGGTCACGGTGGCCAATACTGCATAAAATATCCAGGAGTTCATTTTTTGTTAAAAATAAATAATATTTGAAGGCAACAAAGCATCCAATATCTCCTCTGCAAGGATGAAGGCAAAAATTAATTAAAAATTTATTCAACAGATTATCTTTGCTCGCCAACGATCCAAACTCAGACCGGTTGAACCTTTTAAATACGATTTCAAATTACCTACATATATGTCAATATCAAAGGATAAGGTTACGGCCGGTACGCTGCTGATAGCCCTGGGTATTATCTACGGCGATATTGGGACCAGCCCGCTTTATGCCTTTAAAGCTATCCTCGGAGATCGGATCATAGAAAAGACTTTGGTATTTGGTGGCGTTTCCTGTATTTTCTGGACCCTGGTATTTCAAACCAGCATCAAATACATCTGGCTCACCTTGCGGGCAGATAATGACGGAGAAGGGGGAATCTTTTCTCTGTATGCCCTGGTGAGGCGCTACGGGAAAAAATTAGTGATCCCCACCATGATTGGGGCCGCAGCTTTGTTGGCAGATGGAATGATCACCCCGCCCATTTCGATTATGTCCGCAGTAGAAGGGCTTGAAATGATTGAAGGACTGGAGAATATTCCGATCATTTGGATTGTAATCAGCCTGATTTCTTTGTTTTTTTTATTTCAGCGATTTGGTACTCAACGGGTTGGATCACTGTTTGGGCCAATTATGACCGTTTGGTTCAGCATGTTGCTGGTTCTGGGCATATCCCAGGTAGTCATTCATCCGGAGATTATAGCCAGTTTAAATCCATGGTATGCTTATGAGTTGTTGGCCCGGTATCCGGGAGGGTTTTGGATCCTTGGAGCCGTGTTTTTAGCAACTACCGGTGCGGAAGCCCTTTATTTCGACTTGGGTCATTGCGGTATTAAAAACATCCGGATTACCTGGGTATTTGTCAAAACCTGCCTGGTGTTCAATTATCTCGGACAAGCTGCCTGGGCTATGCAACACCTGGATAGCGGGTTGGGTGAACGAAGCCCATTTTTTGAAGTCATGCCATCCTGGTTTTTAATCGCGGGGATCATCATTGCTACCACGGCAGCCATTATTGCCTCCCAGGCGGTAATCAGTGGCAGCTATACCCTGGTCAGTGAAGCAGTCAACCTCAATTTTTGGCCCAGGGTAGCTACACGGCAACCCTCGGAAACCAAAGGCCAGATCTATGTACCCAGTGTCAATATGATTTTATGGGGTGGATGTATCCTGGTAGTCCTTTACTTCCAATCTTCCACCAATATGGAAGCGGCTTATGGATTGGCCATTACCATTGCCATGATGATGACCACCACCCTACTGAGCAGCTTTTTACTTTACCGGCTCAAGTGGCACCGGATTACCGTCATCCTGGTGATATCCTTTTTTACGATTATTGAATTGTCTTTTTTAATTGCCAATATCAGAAAATTCCCCGAAGGTGGTTTTATTACTGTAATTATTGCCGGTGTATTTTTTGCCATCATGTACCTAATCTATCATGGCCGTCGGGTTAGCAATCAACTGACCAAATGGGAAAACCTGGAAGGGTATAATGAAAACCTGAAGGAATTGAGCCTCGACCAATCCATTCCTAAATTTGCCACCCACCTGATTTATCTGACTAAGGCCAATACGACTTTTCAAATCGAACAAAAAATCATGAATTCGATTTTGTCCAAAAAGCCGAAAAGGGCAGATGTGTATTGGTTTCTGCACCTTCACCGCACAGAGAGTCCCTACACCCTGGATTATGATGTCCACGAAATCCTGGATGATAAAGTCATCAAAGTGAATATCAATATCGGATTCCGCGTGCAACCCCTGACCGAATTGTATTTTAAACAAATCGTCCGTGATCTGGTCAGCAACCGCGAACTCAACCTCCACATTCGCCCGGATGGGTCTACTAAATACAATTCCGACCCCGATTTTAAATTCATCGTCATCGAAAAATACATCTCTGTGGAAAATGAGTTTTCTATAAGAGAAAGCGTTCTGCTCAACGGGTTTTTCTTCTTAAAGAATCTGGGACTAAAAGATGAAAAAGCATTTGGCCTGGATAAAAGCGACGTGGAAATAGAATATATCCCGCTTATCATTCACCCTTCTGATAAAATTAATCTTAAGCGCCATCTAAAGCCTAAAGTAGAAGATCCTCAATTGAGTTAATAAGGCGTATGCCGCAGATGAGGTATGGCCTTGCCCCTTATTTTCATTCGCAGATGAGCGGCGAGCCGGGAGCAACGAGCAACGAGCGGCGAGCTACGAGCTACGAGCAACGAGCAACGAGCGGCGAGCTACGAGCTACGAGCAACGAGCAACGAGCTACGAGCGGCGAGCAACGAGCGGCGAGCAACGAGCGCAAGCACGTGCGAGATACTGAGCACTGTTTACAGTTTACAGACTAACTTTATCCTATGCGCTATTTCTTTTCTTTTATACTTTGTTTGAGTTTGTGGTCATTAAACGCACAATCATCCATTAATTCAAATGTATTTTCAGGTCAAACGCCGGGAATACTTTTTCAGGGCGATGCTACAGCCGTAAAAAATGTGGAATTCGAACTCTTACAAAACAAGGCGAATAAGACCTATAAAAAATCTTTCAAAAAGAATGAAGGCATCGTATTTATTAAAAAAGGTAGCGCTGAGATTCAAACGAACCGTTTTTCAAAAACGCTCACCCCGGGGAGTATAGCCTTGATCAGTCAGTGGGATAAATTAAAATTAAAAAGCCCGTCAGGCAGCCCGGTGGAATTTTATCTTTTTTCTTATCAGTCCAAAAACCCGGTTAACCAGGGCGATACCGCAGCTTCCTTTGCACGGGTATGGGAAGATCTCCGTTTTAATAAACATGAAAGAGGAGGGGTCCGAAGTTATTTCAGCAAACCTACGTCGCAGACCAAAAGGTTTGAAATGCATGTCACTACGTTGCTTGGCGGTTTACCGAGCCATCCCCCGCATACCCACCTCGCCGAAGAAATTATACTGGTCATAGAGGGAGAAACAGAAATGGAAATCGGGGGCAGCGCTTTTAAGGGAGTCGCAGGGGATGGTTATTTCGTCAAGTCCCAGGAACCACATGGTATCAAGAATATAGGTAAAAATTCTTGTAGTTATTTTGCTTTTCAATGGGAATAATGTTGTTGAGGGGGCTTGACTTGGACAGGGTACCGGATTTTATTAATTTGTCCCCGTGGTCAAATTTTCCAATGCCCGGCTGAGTTTACTGGCAGGAGCAGCTTGTATCTCCTTGTCTCCCATCTTTACCAAACTGACCGGATTGCCCGGTTTGACTTCGGCATTTTACCGGGTTTTTTTGGCGATGCTGGTACTGGCTCCTTATATCATTTATCATAAATATTATGTGATCCCTCTACGCAAGGCCGGTCTGGCACTGATCTGCGGCTTGTTTTTTGCCATGGACCTGGCTTGCTGGAACAAGTCATTAATGATAACGAATACCGCCATTGCAACCGTTTTGGGCAACCTGGCCCCGGTATGGACAGGTATTCTATTATTATTGTTTCGCAATGAAAGACCCACGCGGTTTTATTGGATTGGAGTGAGTATAGCCCTGATGGGTATCATTTGTATGATTGGCTGGTCTCAAGTCATTCACCTTGAATTTTCAACGGGAAGCCTCCTGGCATTGGCGGCTAGTGTGTTTTATGCCTGCTATATTGTAATTGCCAAATTCAGCCGCGCAGGTTTAGGTACCATGACCTTTATGTTTTATTCCATGTTGGGCTATCTGATGAGCGCTTATGTTTTTACGAAGCTGGGCGGGGAGACCCTGAGTGGATTTTCCAACTATTCCTGGGTCATGCTTATATTATTAGCATTGATCCCTCAATTAGTGGGGTGGTTATGTGTCAATCATGCATTGGGGCACCTGCCTTCCACCGAAGTATCGATGGTATTATTGAGCCAGATCGTGATCGCCAGTGTGTTAGCTTCATTCATTTTTAAAGAATCCTTGAGCAACACGCAAATGTTAGGAGGATTAATTGTAATTGCAGGTATTGCGGTGACCTATATCAGGAGGTGAGCTTTTAACCGTGAGAGCGGGGAGCCTGGAGAGCGTTGATATTGACCTAAAATTGAATGTCACTTTCATTCAACAAAACATCCCACTTACTTTTACCGATATCCTCGAGCAAAGAAAAACTGATTTGGACACCTTTATTTTTTTTATCCTGACGCAGGACCGGCAATAGATCGACCAGTTCGACCTGCGGTGGTGGCCCGAAAAGATTTTCAATATAATTGGAAATGTTTATTAATTGTCCGGTGGTCAACCCACCGTATCGTACCGACAACCTGGCTTCATAAATCATACCTGCTGCAATCGCTTCGCCATGCAACAAGGGCATCCCGCTTTGTAAAAAATGACTTTCAATGGCATGTCCCAGCGTGTGTCCAAAGTTGAGGAGTTTGCGAATACCTTTTTCGTACGGATCGGCGATCACTATTTTTCTTTTTACTTCAAGTGACCTTCGTATGATGGAATGCCAGTCGGCATGGCGCAAATCATGAATCTGGGTCAATACCGGCCAATGCCCTCCGTCAGCAATCAGGCTGTGTTTGATGACTTCGGCATATCCGCTGCGCAATTCACGGTCACTAAGGGTATCCAGAAACACCGGGTCAATTAAAACCGCTAAAGGAGATTGAAACACCCCTATATGATTTTTATATCCATCAAAATCAATACCCAGTTTCCCTCCAATCGATGCGTCGACCTGGCTCAACAACGTAGTCGGCACCTGAATAAATTTTATTCCTCTTTTATACGTAGCTGCACAGAATCCACCCATGTCGCCGATTACTCCCCCACCCAGGTTGATCACCATTGAATGCCGGTCCAACCCCGCTGAGGTCATATCCTGCCATATACTGATCGCGGTGGTGATGACTTTAAAAGGCTCGCCAGGCCTGATTTGGCATACCTGGTAATCCCTATCCTTAAGAGCAGATTCGATCAGGGGTAGACAGCAGATATGGGTGTGGTCATCTGTCAGGATAAATAATCTGGCCGTTGGAAAAGATTCTAAAACCTTACCCAGGCTGGTGGCTGCCGGTCCAAGCCAAATGGAATATTGATCCACCTCAATTTTTTCCATCATAGATCATTTGAGTAGTCCATGCCTGAGGACGATCCCGGAACATCAATTTAACCTTAAACCAGGTGTTTTTAAATAATTCCGAGTGCCGGTATAGTTCTAAATAATGAATATCCCGCCAAACGCTAATGGTAAAAAACAAATGGGGTTCAGCTTCATCACGTAACAATTGAAGTGAAACACAACCTGCTACTTCCTGCATGCTTAACGCATGCTGAGCAAAAATACCTAAAAATGCCTCGATTTGATTTGGCTCAAAACTCAGTTTAACAATTCTCGTGATCATACTTTTTCAGCAAAAAAATCTATTTGTACGGTCTCATCCACACTCAGGCCAAGCATACTGGCTGCCGTACCGGCATGGATGGCAATTTCGAGGTAATTATTTGAATTGAAAAGGCACAAGGTCTCCCCCACCGGTACATCCTGGTAGTGGGTACTGATCTCCCGGATAGCATCGTTGCGTTTGATGTATACACTAAAATCCCTGCCCGCTCTGTTTTTTTCAAATTGTTCACGCGTAATATTGACTACTACATTTTCATACCGGTCGATATAAATAACAGAGCCGCGGATCATATATTTATTAATGACCGGTTGCAGCTGGATACGAAGAATCAGGTTGCGGACCGGGTTGCCCAATTCCTGAATTGGTTTTTGAGCAGCCAGATGGCTAACCATGTGACTGAGTATTTTTTTAACGGAAAAAATCGGGCTGGTCTCCGTTTTATATTCGTAGATATACCGTGGCAGTTTTTCGAATGCCAGGCTGAATACCCCATTATTAGGGCCTACAAAGTAGTGTCCATCGTATTCAAAGGCCAGGTAAGAATGGGCATTGTGGTAATTATTCAGAACACTGACTACGTGGATACTACCCGCAGGAGCATCCTGATAACTGTTTTTGAGCACCCAACCGGCAGTGACGATATCGTGTGGTTTGATATCATGCGTTAAATCAATGAATTGCAAGTCAGCCCACCGGGCAACCATTGCCCCCTTTAACTGGCCTACGCTGGGGTCTGTCAGCCCCAAATCCGAAATTAAAGTTACCCATTGCATCACTGCTCCCGGTTTTTGCTTAATTTTGAAATCAATAAATGCCTACCCTTATTCATCCAGGCCAAAAGTACATATTATTTAAAACTTTAATATATTTAATCAACCTTACTATTGGACAAAACAAGTGAAATCAATCTCACCTTTGAGGGAGTTGATCCGTTGGATCTTTTAGGAGAAAATAATCTTAAACTGAACCTACTTCGCAAAGCCTACCCGGACGTACAGATCACCTCACGAGGAAATATACTCAAGCTGGTCGGGGACAAAAAGGACACCCAGGAAGTCAAATCTAAATTTGAACTCATGGTTCGATACCTGAAAGAACATCAGGAACTTTCTTCCCACCATATTGAAGACCTGCTTTCTGGCTCCAATTTGTTTGAGACACGGATCCAGACTTCCATAGAAGACAATATTATATTGCATGGGCGGGAAGGCCGCCCCATTCGCGCTAAAACACGCAATCAAAAAATTCTGGTCGAAGTTTCTGAAAAAAATGATATCGTATTTGCAGTGGGGCCTGCCGGTACCGGTAAAACCTATACCGCTGTCGCCCTTGCCGTAAGGGCTCTGAAAAACAGAATGGTAAAAAAAATTGTGTTGACCCGTCCTGCTGTAGAGGCAGGAGAAAACCTCGGTTTTTTGCCCGGCGATCTGAAAGAAAAAATCGACCCCTATCTCCGCCCACTCTACGACGCACTGGACGATATGATACCTGCGGAAAAACTGGTGCAGTATATGGAAACCAGGATTATTGAAATTGCTCCATTGGCTTATATGCGGGGACGAACCATTGACAATGCTTATATCATCCTGGATGAAGCTCAAAATGCAACGCCGCTTCAGATTAAAATGTTTTTAACCCGTCTGGGACCTTCTGCCAAATGTATCATCACCGGGGACCTCACCCAGATCGATCTGCCCCGAAATCAACGCTCCGGTCTGGCACAGGCTATTTATCTATTGGCTAATATCAACGGCATTGCAAAAGTTGAACTAACCGCAGATGATGTGGTGAGACACCGGCTGGTTAAAGAAATTATTAAGGCCTATGGCAGGGAACAGGAAAAACACCGGCACGAGGATGAACGGTTGTATTACGAAGAAAAAGGATTGTCATTGGAAACAGTGAATCCCGATATCCTACCTCAGAAAGAATAAATGGAATAGGCTATACCCTATCTTCTAATTTCCGCTTCTACTACCTTTTTTAGTTGCTCATTATAAAACATGGCCTGCTCTACATCATCGAGCTGGTCGCGATAGATTTTGGTGATCTGACTCAGTGCGAAGCGTTTACCGGCAGGGATTACCATCATTTTTTTATAGGTCTGAATGGCTTCATTAAATTGTTTTCGTTTCAGGTAAAGTTTTGCCCATTCGTCATAAAAAGAAATGTTATTTAATCCTTTATCAGAAGCTTGTTGGAAACTGGCCAGCGCCAGTGAATCTTCATTCGTAAGGACATAAGTCAGGGCTAAACTAAAATCAAAACTGCCGTCAGCCGGGTTGATCGCAATCGCCTTTCGGATGGATTCGATGGAAAGTGGATATTTTTTTTGTTCCCTTTGGATATTGCCATAGGTTATATGGGTCTGGGCATATTGCCCGTATATCGCCATTGAAGCATCCAGATAGGTTAGTGCTTCATTACACAACCGGGCCCTGGTGACGGGATTGCCGAGCCTCATTGCCGATTCGTATTTTATGCTGGCCAGATTGGTTAGTGCCCTTATACTTCGCGGACTATTCTGAGCGGTGACTCCAAACAGGTTTGGGTTATCGCGCCACACCGGATTACGGGTAAATGTGCGGATGCTATACAAGGCAGTCACCACTATCAGGATCGCAATCATCCGGGATTCCGAAATTTTCTGTTTTTTGTATAATTCGAAAATAAAAGTCCCGATAAGCATCAATAATCCCAATGATGGGATAAACATAAACCTTTCAGCCAGGGTTGCTCCGGTCATGACAAGTAGGTTGGACGTCACCACATAAAACAAAACACTGAAGGTCGCGGCATACCCCGCAATGGATTTCGATTTTAGCCCTTTGATGATCCAATATAAAATCACGCCAAGTACCAAAAGGCCGGCATAAGACCAGGGATCACTCCACCCGGAGAGCTGCAACTGGTCAAATGAATAATCTGCTCTCAATATGACCGGAAAAAGAAATATCCAGGCATAATGCGCAATCAACGCTATTGCGGCAATCAGCCGCTCCGGGTATTCAAAAACAAATAAGGCATTGTCTTCGAGGCGGAAATTCGGACCGGGCACCTCTGCCACATACTGACGCATCACCAAATAAATTGACGCTGCCAGGCCAATAACAATCAACGCTCTAAGATTGGACTTGAGCCCCCCGGGGTTAAAATAATAAATGGTAATCGGAGCAGCCAGGATCAGGGGCAAGGCCGATTCCTTGGAAAAAAAGGCCATACAAGAACTAAAGAAAACCAATACGGCTGATTTAATAGTAAAGGGACCTGTTTTCAACAAAACCAACAAGGTGCCTACGATTCCAATCAGTGAGGTGATTTCATCCCTGCTCTTTAAATTGGCTACTACCTCTGTGTGCAAAGGATGGGCGATAAACAACGCTGCAACCCCTATGGGTAACCATATCGGATAGTCTTTAAATATCAATATAAGTAAATGGAATACCATTACACAACCCAGGGCATAATACAAGAGGTGCATAAAATGAAATCCACCAGGACCAGTTCCAAAAACAGATCGTTCAATTGCAAATTGGCCAATCGAAAAAGGGCGGTAGTTGGATTCTTTCTGTCCATTATATCCTTCCAGGGACGCTGTAGAGAATATTTCCGGCAGTGAAGTCCACCCCTGGTCAACAAATTTATTTTGGGAGACTACCAGGGGGTCATCATAGGTAAACTGATATCGAAGGGTGTCTGCATTTAAAATAAAAGCAAAAAGAAACAACAAAATGGACCAACGGGAGATTGGTTTCCAAACAGTCGGTTGGGGTTGGACTCCTTTTTTGGAGGGTTTGACAGCCATGTTGATATTTATCCAGGCAAGATAAGGTATTCAGGCTACTCTCGAAACGAAGCAATGGATAGACATACGGGCAGATAAAATGCAGCCCTAGGGTAAATGATAAGCATTGCCTATTCCATCAATTCACTTAATTTCGTATTTTAATTATCTAAAAACATGAAATTTACTGCCATTCTATTTTTGCTTTGTATAAACCTGTTATCCGCCCAACATGCTATCATTCCGGCCCCGGCCTTTTACCAGGCAGGTACGGGCAGCTTTAGCCTGAGATCCATTACCGGTATCACCACGGCTGGCAAAACTGCTGAAGCCAAAGCAATCGTTGACCAGTTTATCCAATTACCGATGGTCAAAGGCCTCAAATTAACTGGCAAACCGGCTGCCTCGAATATCAAATTTGAGATATTAAATACTGCTGACCCGAGTCTGGGTGATGAAGGGTATGAATTGAATGTAACCTCAGCCGGTATTCACCTTAAAGCCAATAAAGGCGCGGGTTTGTTTTATGGAATACACAGCCTTCACCAACTGATCCCCGTACCGGAAATGGTTAACACGACTACCATACACAAAATACCGGGTTGTAAAGTCAAGGACAGCCCGCGTTTTGGCTGGAGGGGGTTGATGCTGGATGTCAGCAGGCACTTTTTTGGCGTGGAGGATGTCAAAAAATATCTCGATGCCATGTCGATGTATAAGATGAACACGCTACACCTTCACCTCACGGATGACAATGGATGGAGGATTGAGATCAAAGCTTTACCTAAACTCACTGAAATCGGAGCATGGAGAGTAGAACGCTTCGGCACCTTTGGCGACAGGGCTAACCCGAAAGAAGGAGAGCCAGCCACTTATGGAGGATTCTATACTCATGAGCAGATTAAGGATCTGGTGCAATATGCATCTTCTAAGTTTATAACTATCGTCCCTGAAATTGATGTGCCCGGGCATTCTATGGCTTTACTGGCTGCCTACCCCGAATTGTCCACTACCCATGAAAAAGTGTATGTCAACCCAGGAACCAATTTTGCAGAATGGTATGGAAATGGACAATTCAAAATGTTGGTAGATAATACGCTTAACCCGGCCAATGAAAAGGTGTATGAATACCTGGATAAAATTTTTACAGAAGTCGCTATGTTGTTCCCTAACCAATACATACATGTTGGTGGCGATGAAGCCTATCATGGATACTGGCAAAAAGACTCTTCCTGCCGGGCGTTGATGCGCCGTGAAAAACTTAAGGACGGTCATGAATTGCAGAGCTATTTTATTAAAAGACTGGAAAAAATACTCAAAACAAAAAATAAAAAACTTCTCGGTTGGGATGAAATTTTAGAAGGAGGTATCGCACCGGAGGCCACGGTCATGAGTTGGAGGGGTATAAAAGGAGGTATAGAGGCTTCACAAAAGGGCCATGGAGTCGTGATGTCGCCCACTACCTTTACGTATTTAGATTATATGCAGGGAGATCCGGCCCTGGAATTTCCTATTTACGCCAGCCTGACGCTTAAAAAATCGTATGCTTTTGAACCAGCACCGGAGGGAGCGGATCCAAAATTTATCCTCGGTGGACAGGGCAACTTATGGACCGAAAAAGTACCTACCCTAAGGCATGCATTCTATATGACCTATCCCAGGGCACTGGCTATTGCAGAAAGTGTATGGACCCCCAAAGAATCCAAGGATTGGGATAAGTTTACTCAACGCGTGGAACACCATTTTAAACTTTTTGATTTTTATCAGTGGAATATCTCAAAATCATTATATGATGCGGTAGCTACCCCTTCTAAAGTTGGGAATAAAATGATGTGTGAACTCACTACAGAATTACCAGGGGCCACGATCCACTATACCCTGGACAATACTTTCCCAGATCAATACTCCCCTTCCTATACCGGCTCATTCGAAATTCCTCAGGGAGATGTCACCTTGTGTTTTATTACCAGCAGGAACGGGAAAATCATGGGAAGAATGGCTGCTATTTCAAGGAAGGATTTGATGGTCCGAGTCAGATGATCAATAATTCGGTTCCCGTTGATTTTCCACCGGCCGACTATACATCCTGGCTGGAGAAAATAAAAGCCGAACTCAAAGGAAAACCATTTGCCGAATTTGATTATGTCTGGGATGGAATCCTTATTTCCCCTTTCGGGATTCCAAGCTTAACGCCTTCTTTAGTTTCAGCCCGCTCAGGGAATTCCTGGAAAATTGGATCTTATGTGGCTGCTTCGGGCAGTCAGGCCAATCCGGATTTGTTGATTGCTTTAAATGAGGGGGCCGAATCCCTCTTTATGGATATTGAAAAAAAACCTGACTGGGCATCACTACTGGATAAGGTGCATCTGGAATGGATACATTTAAATTTGAGGTTTGATCATTCCAAGGAATTGTCTTCATTCCTTCGACACCTGAATGATACCGGTCAAAAATTTCATGGTTCCATTCAGGTCAGGGATTTTAATCGGGTGGATTTACTTAATAAACTGAAAACCCAGGACGGTTGGAGGATATTAAATTATGAATTGAAGGATATCGATAGCCGGCATCCCCTGGCTGAAATCTTCCATCAACTTACACAGGATATCGGTTTACTTTCAACTAAATTTGATTCCCGATCATTAATATCACAGGTAGTCATACATCTTACCGGTCAGAATGATTTGACCCTCAATATCAGTATGATCCGTGCAATCCGTTTATTATGGAAACAATTGATGTTTTCTGCCGGATTTGAAAACGGCTACCCTGATATTTATCTCATAGCGCACATCCCGGATCACCATATCCATGATCCTTTTATCCGTTCCAGCCTGATCGCTGCCAGCATGATAATGGGAGGAATCGACGAATTATTTATTGAGAACCAGCAGGACAAACATAAGGGAAGATATGGCAGGATGATCCAGCATATATTTAATCAGGAAGCCAATCTTGACAAGGTTGCAGACCCATTATCAGGATCCAGAGTAATCGAGTATCTAACCCGGTTGATTGTACAAAGGGTATGGAATGAATCTATTCGACTGGATCAATTAAAAAAATAAGGCCGGCAGCATAGTAAGCGTACTTGCAATCACCCGAATCTTTTCCGGGCAGCCGGCCTTTCTCCCATTGCTTATACATATAATCAAAAAATATCGCGATTTTGATCCCCAATTAATGTAATTAACCATAAATAATTCTTCCTTAAATTACTTAACGAAGTGAGCGCTACCCCAACCGGATTTTTCAATCCTCAAAAAACACAGTTGATGCCCCAGCCATCTAAATATGATAGTATCAATATGTGGGCTAAGCGTATCCGTTCCGGCGACCGGGCTGCTCTTTCCAGAGCAATTACTCTGGTGGAAAGCAGGCTGGAGTCTGATCAGGTTCTCGCAAATAAACTTTTAAGCCGATGTAAGCCGATTGGTGGTAAAACAGTAAGACTTGGAATTACAGGACCACCAGGAGCAGGAAAAAGTTCATTTATAGAATTTTTCGGCAACGAATGGATCAAACTAAATGGGAGCAAGATTGCGGTATTAACTGTAGATCCGTCAAGTCCTGATATGGGCGGGAGTATATTGGGTGATAAAACCAGAATGCAAAGCCTGGCTCAACAAACCGGCGTTTTTATCCGGCCATCTCCCTCCAATCAACATCCGGGAGGGGTTCACGCCCAAACCAGAAGAAGCATCCAATTGTGTGAATATGCCGGATATGAAAATATATGGATAGAAACAATTGGGGTGGGCCAGTCTGAGTTGACTGTCAGGGACATCACCGATTTGACCTTATTAATCCTACCACCAGCTGGCGGTGACGAACTGCAAGGAATTAAAAAAGGAATTACTGAAATTGCCGATTTGCTGATAGTCAATAAAAATGATTCCGGACTCGAAGATCAGGTAGCGTATACCCAGTCCCAGTATCAGGGGGCTATCTACCTGCGTTCCGGTAAACCAATAAAAGTATTAAAATGTTCAAGCCTGCTTAAAACTGGTTTCGGCCCTATCCGGGATCAGGTGGTAAACCTTATCGAAGAACGCCGTAAAAACGGACAGTGGAAAAAAAACAGGATTCAACAGCAAGCCAGCTGGTTTGATAGTATGATCAGGCAACAATGGTTAGCCCAACTCAATGATTGCCAGGAATTAATTTCTTTAAAAAAAATAAAAAAACTGGCCTTGAAACAAAATACCGATATGAATAAACTCTTACATCAATACCTGCACCTGCTGAAAAAATATGCGTTGCAAGCGAGATAAATTTTCAAATTCTTTAAACCTGCAATTTGTCGTACACCCTAATCTTGCTTAACTAAACGACATTGATTCATTAGTATTAACTTTACCATCAACCCCTCCAAAGTGCATTTAACACATTATAAATTATTATAATATAACTTTGTTTAAAAAGTAGCTATTGATGGTTGGTATACACTTGATTTTATGGTTGTCTTTATTCTTTAATATCATCCCTTCACCAGGATATGATTACAGGGCTCCATTAATAATAACAGGAGAACCCCGATCGGAATCCGCAGTCCTCTTTGATTCCCCGGTCGATAGACAAATTGCCTTGTCCGGTACATTTGGCGAATTGAGGCCCAATCATTTTCATGCCGGACTGGATATTAAGTCATTGAACGGCAGGACAGGTGAACCGGTATATGCTGCCGCGAAAGGATTTATTACGCGGGTTAAAATTTCCGCCTACGGATATGGACGTGCATTGTATGTACAGCATACCAATGGCCACACCAGTGTATATGCACATTTAGATCACTTTACGCCGGCGCTGGACCAATATATTAAAGCGGAGCATTATAAAAGGCAGCGTTTCGAAATGGATTTCAGCCTTTCTCCCACTGCATTTCCGGTAGATGAACACCAGGTGATCGCTTATATGGGCAATTCAGGAAGTTCCACCGGACCTCATCTGCATTTTGAAATCCGAAACAGTATGACGGAGCAGGCGTTGAATCCCCTGCAATACGGGATCAAAGTAACTGACCATTCCGCCCCGGAACTGTATACTTTAAAACTATTTGGGCGACAGCCTTATCAGCCCCAGACCATTCATAACCTAAACCTGATCCCTATGGGTAAAGGAGTATATCGGCTGGCCAAAGATACGGTGAGTGTATATGGTGACTATACCGGGGTCGCTATCAAGACATTTGATCAAAGTTTCAACAGCAGTGTGCGGTTGGGAGTTTATGGAATCAAATTATACGTGGATGAGCAATTGCATTATAAGTTTGATATGAACGGGGTGGCTTTTGATGAAATGCGGTACTCTAATGCACACCGCGATTATGAAGAGCAGGTCAAACACAAACAGGTATTTCACAGGCTGTTCCGGTTGCCAGGAAATAAATTGCCTATTTATACCCATCACGCAGATGATGGTTGGATTCAATTAGGCGCAAACCAGGTAAAAAATATAAAAATCGAGGTTTACGATCATGCGGGTAACCATTCCGATATAACCTTTTGTATTAAACCGGCAGTCGGACCAGCCCAACCAAATTCCATATCCGGACAACATGTTTTTATTGACCAACCTTATATTGCCGAGTTGGATAATTTAAAGGTCATGTTACCTTCCAATACCTTATACCACGATATAGAGCTGAACCTATTGAAGACCGGCTATAAAGCCAGGTGGTCGGATACGTATTTAATCCACGATTCGGCTGTTCCATTACATAAAGCCTATATATTATCAATCAGACCTGAACCCATACCCGGGCATTTGAAGAAAAAATCCATCATCGGAATGATCAATGGGCATTCGATCACCAATTGTGGTGGTGTATGGAACGGAGATTGGCTGGAGACTAAGGTAAATTCTTTTGGCCAGTTTACAGTGGCAATAGATACCATACCACCTGTGATCAGGCCGATTGTATTTAAAACCGATATGAAAGACAGCCCGGTGATGAAGTTTAAAATTGAAGATAATTTTAATGTGATGGGGCAAGCGGAAGATCTGGTTTACCATGCATACATCGATGGACAGTGGATATTGATGGAACTCGATTCCAAAACAGATGTCATCACGCACAAGTTTGATGAACGTACCGGCAAGGGCAAACACAATTTACGGATCCAGGTAAAAGATGACCGGGGCAATGAACGCAATTTTGTTCAATCCTTTATCCGATAACGATGTCCGCACTCAAAGCAGGTAAGCCCATACCGGAATTCACCAGTGTATTGCAGGATGGCAATGTCATCACATCAACGGAATTATCCAAAGGAAAAGTAATCCTGTTTTTTTACCCTCATGACAATACACCCACCTGCACGGAAGAAGCCTGCAACCTCAGAGATCATCACGCGGACTTTTTAAAACAAGGTTATCGCGTTTACGGAGTAAGCCCGGACTCCATCCGCAAACATCAGAATTTTATTAAAAAATATAACCTGCCCTATTCGTTAATTTCTGACCCCGATTTGGAATTGATTAATAAATTCGGTGTGTGGGGACCTAAAAAATTATTTGGCAGGGAATACGACGGGGTGTTGCGCACCACTTTTATCCTCCGGGACGGCATCATAAAAAATGTCATTGATGAGGTCAAAGCCAAATCCCATGCCGGCCAGATCTTAAATGTATAATCACACCTGGCCTGTACAACCTAAATTGGCTAGCCCCATCGGGGCGACATTTTGGTAGCCCCATCGGGGCGTCATTATTTATCCGTATCCCGTTTACGGGATTTCATCCCCCCTTTCCATCCGATCATAATCACCCCGGCAATCACGAAGCAGGTTCCGATGATCTGATACCTATTCATCGATTCCCCAAGAAAAAAATATGCCAAAATGATGGTACTCACCGGGCCTATAGCCGAAACGATGGCTGCGTTATTCGACCCTATGCTTTTGATACCAGCAGCCACCAAAAAATTGGGGATCACCGTCGCCATAATGGCCAGCATCAATCCAAAACCGATCGTGGTCTGATTGAGATGGAGAACGGAAAAATTGCCCGCGATATAAAAATGGATCAATACCCCTGCTGTTGCACTCAGCATAGCCAGGGAAGTATAGCGCATTACCGGGATTTGTTTGAGCAACCTGCCAGTGCCTACAATATATCCGGCATACGTAATAGAACATATAAGGATTAAAGCACTGCCCAGAAAAAATCCCGGCTTATCCATATCTACACTCATTTCATCGGTATAGGCGATGAGTATACCCAGGTAAGAGAGGGCTATAGCCAGCATTTGTCGCGAGGTAAAGCGTTCTTTAAAAAAGAGAGCATTGATCAGGACCGTAAAGGTTGGAAACAAAAACAAAATCAATCGTTCCAGTCCTGCCGATATATATTTTAGTCCTATAAAATCAAGCAGACTGCTCAGATAATAACCCAATAACCCAAGCCCGATCACATACCACCATTGCCGGCGGGTGAGTGGCAGTGAAGTCAAACTCCTCCTGGCCCACCATCCGGTAAGTAGGAAAAACGGCAGGGAAAACAGCATTCGTAAGGCCAATAGGGATACCGGGTCGACGGTCGTATGATTAAAGGCGAGTTTGACCAGGACCGCTTTGGTGGAAAACAGGATGGAACCGGACAGGATAAATAAATAGCCCCGGGTGGAGTCTGAGGTCGTCATCGAAGTAAAGATGAGTTAATATTGAAAGATCGATGGACTAATAGCAGGGCAATCTACGGAGTGTAAAACTTAGGGTTTAATTACCCATGTTGCTTGAATTTAAAAAAAATGCCATCTCTCGATGGCAATTTGTGCCCAGAACAGGACTCGAACCTGCACACCTTTCGGCATACGCACCTCAAACGTACGTGTATACCAGTTTCACCACCTGGGCTTTAACTGCAAAGATAGAAATTTTGCAAATGTTTGGGCACTTACTCTCTTTTGGGGTGTATGATAATAAGCAGATTCTTAACCTTACTTCAAAAACATACCTTATATGTGACTTTGACTAACAAACCGTTTAAACGGTTGATTATCAAATCCATTCATAGCCCACAACTTAAGTCGTGGGCTATGAATATAAATCTTTTAAAATGGTTTCTAACCATTTACCAGATTACCTATTTATTTTCAAAACTCCTGCAATCGGTCATACACCCGGCTTTATTAGTTTTTAATCTTAAAGAATGAATTCGCTAAGTCGGGATCCAACTCCCGAAAACAAGTTACTTCGGAACAGAGGAGCGAGAAGGGTGAAATCGATAAGCCGGAGTTAAACTAATCCGGAGGAGTGAGTGCGGTGAAATCGAATTCGATAAGTCGGAGTTAAACTCCTCCGCAGCAGTTCATTTTGTTGGCTACGGACTTTGAATCTTTGGTGACTAAAGGCATAAAAAAACAATGACCCGAATGCAGATCTTACGGTATGCAATACGGGTACTGTTAGGATTCAAAGTATAAACACTATCAGGCAAAAGTTCATAGACTAAAAAATAGATATTTAACATATGTTTATATCAGTGAATATCAGAATTTTAAAATCAAGAATTTTTCAAAAGCCTAGAGGAACAATTAAATTAATCCGAATTTTAAAATTTATTTAGTAGTAAGCGTAAAGAGTGAATTCGCTATGTCGGGGTCCATCCCCCGAAACAAGTTTCTCCTAAGCGAGGAGAGTGAATTAACTGAGTCGGAGTGAAACTCCCGAAATAAGTTTCTCCCGAGCGGGTAAGTCGGAGTTCAACTCCAATAACTGTACTCCTGAAACAAGTTCCTCCCGAAAAGAGATGCAGGGAGAGCGAAAAATTGAGCGCTTTAATTCTTTTTACCTTTTAATTTATTTAGGGCCTCATCCTTTTTTTTCAAACGGTGTTGTTTAAAATAATCCTTTAACTGTTCCGGATTCAAATGCTCAATTTCCAGCGAAATTTTATCTCGGATTTTACGCATACTTTTTACGGCATCAAATGTCCTTTTAGGTTTAGATTTAGTCTTCATTTACAACAAGGTCTAATGGTGAACGAATTTCAATGGGGGTACAACCCAATTTAATATTAACGGAATTGTAACCCCCGGATACGATAGATATTTACCATATGTTTAAAATTCCGACTAACCAGTATATCTACACGAGTGATAGTTGCAATGGCAATATGTAAACAATCTTCCCGGCTCGATTTACCTACTACTTTTTCTTTAATATAGGCATCTGCCAGCAGGATGGCATCATCCGTAATCTCAATGAACTCAATATTTTCCCTGGGTATAGAAATGTAATAATCCCTGACTTCTTTCCTCGCCCTTGAAATTTCTGTCTCAGTCATTTCTGAAATAACGGCCTTAATTTGGCCCAACTTTACGCGCTCCAAGAGTACTATGGAATGCTCCTCAAATTCGGAATCAAACACACCACCAATCACTGAAGTATCCAAATAAAATCGTTGAATCATAATAAGTATTACTTTTCAAATTTACACTATTTGTATCGAGCGTAAAGGATCAGAAAGGATATCTAGTACATGGTGATTGCCTGGATTCTAAACTCAAAGGGCTTACCGTTTTTTGAGGATCCCGATACCTATACCTCGGGAGCACTCCGAAATTCCCTCATTTGAATTTGATTACCCTGGTTGGGGTCCAACCCCCGAAACAAGTTTCTCCGGAGCGGTAGCAGGGAGGGTGAATTTCGATAAGTCG
>JAWXBI010000095.1:0-6566 GCA_034439915.1 Saprospiraceae bacterium
GAAAACTATTAAATTAAGAAAACCTTCTTTGCCTATCGGAATAGTGAAAAACATTTATCAAGCGTGTGCTTGTGCTTCAACTGTCAAACCAAGTAAAGAGGTAGTGTACCATTAATTTATACAATTACTTGATTATGAACACCTATTTTTGTCCTATAGCCAAGTTGGGTTAATACAATAATGCGTTTAAATAAATTGATCAGTAGTTCTGTTTTATTAAGCATTACCTGTACATTTTGGATCGGCTTTACGGCTTGCAAAAACAAAGAAATGCCTTTCGATCCGTTGGAAAGAAATCTTGTATTAGCCGGCAAAAACCGGGCTGAACTGGAAAAGGTCATGGCCCATTACCAAAAAATACCCAGAGACAGCCTTAAATTAAAATCGGCCATATTTCTTATTAGCAATATAGAGGATAACAAACATTATGACGGGGACTGGCTGGAAAGCTTTGACCAGATCTTTGACTGGTCTGCTTCCCTGGACGCCGAGAGATTAAAAGAGTTTAAAGACTCCATTGAATCTGAGATCGGGAGAAATGGAAAGGCAAAAAGTAAACTTAAAATTGACCTGAAAACCCTTACAGCCGATTATCTCATTGAAAATATTGACCAGGCTTATGCCTCCTGGCAAAATGCTCCCTGGAAATCCTCGGTCAGTTACAATGCCTTTTGTAATTATATCCTTCCGTACAAATCGTTCAGTGAATATTCCGAAGACTGGAGAACTGTATTATATCAACGATATCAATATTTGCTCAATGACCCCGATATTCCCAAAAACATGGAGGATGTATGCTGCGCCCTCGTCCAGGATGAAAAGAATTGGTTCAGGTATACGGAATTGTTTTTCGGTTATCCGGGCGCTTTGAGTATTGGCAATATTTTAAAAGGACAAAGGGGGGCCTGCCGGGAAATGTCAAATCTGGCGGCATATTCAGCCCGCGCCCTGGGTATTCCGGTGGCGATAGATTATACCCCGCAGTGGGCCAATCACTCCGATGGCCATATATGGAATGCGCTGATATTAAATGATAGCGCTTTTTTACACTTCCTCGGCGCAGAGGGCATGCCGGGAGATTATACTAATGTCACCAGGGCAGAGACCAAAACAGCAAAAGTATATAGATATAATCAGGAAATTATTGAATCTAGTTTTGCCGCCAGAGCCAGGAGACTGGGGATCACAGACCTTCCGCCTTCTTTAGTAAACCCAAGAATCAAAGATGTAACCCCTTATTACACGGAGACTGCGGACCTCAATCTCCACATAAAAGCAAAAGACGGGACGCCAGTGTATCTATGCATTTTTCAAAATGGTAGCTGGAACGCCATGGATGGAGGTTTTGTTCGGAAACACAGGGTCAGCATAAAAAACCTGGGCCGGGATATCTTATATGCCCCCATGCTTTATAAATCTGAAACATTTCTGCCCGCCGGCCCGCCCCTCATTATTCCCTGGGAAGGAAAACCCATGGAATTAAAAAACAATAACCCGGAGCATCTTACCCTTAACCTTTATCGAAAATATCCACTCAAAAGGTACCGCACCTTATGGACCCTGGCGCAATATTTAATCCTTGCCCGTTTTGAAGGATCAAATACCCCTGATTTCCAAAGCCCGACTTTATTGTACCAGGCACCAGAATCTTTGAAAGGATACTTTAACAATGGTATCAACGGCCGGATAATCAGGGATCGATTGGAATATGAATCTCTTTGGAAACAAGCTGAAGTCCTGATAACGGATAGCTTCCGTTATGTCCGGATCAGGGCGGGCGACAATATTCCATTCAAATTGGGGGAATTAGAATTTTATACCGGCAATGAAACGATCCCGCTGACCGGACAGCCCATGAGTAACCTGCCTCATCCCGAAAGGGCCTTTGATGGTTTGCCAGGTTATAGTATCATAAAAGAAGATGAAGTAGAAAAAGATAGATGGGTAGGTCTTGATCTCGGACAAAAAAAGCGGATCACAAAAATCCGGTACCTCCCAGCCAATGATAAAAACAATATAATTCCGGAAAAAAAATACCAATTGTATTATTGGAAGGACAAATGGGTTTCAATTGGAATTCAAATCGCTAAATCACATCAACTGGAATACCGGGATGTACCCACAGGAACGATATACTGGCTTCATTGTAAGGATTGTTTCAGCTCCGAGGAAAGGCCGTTTACTTATGAAAATAACACTCAAATCTGGTGGTGAGAAAGTGAAGGGTGGCGTCAGTAATCGGCCATCAGCACCTGACTGCTGAAACCTGAAACCTGACTGCTCACTTCAACTCCTCAATATTTAAATCATCCAGGTCGCGGGAAGCCAGTTTCAGATAATACGCTTCCATCTCTGAATTACCTGTCTTATTGTATACCTCCGCCATTCGAAGAGCTTTTTTATTAAAATCAATTTTCATTCTGGTATACGGGACCAGGTTTTTGAAAATTAAATCATTGGTACACGAAATATCGGATTTATATTGAAGCCCGGCAAGATACCGGTGAATGGTCGGAAACTTTAATAAATTGGAAAGACCAGTCATGTAATACCGGGTCACTGAATAAGCGATATTTTTATGAGCGCCCATTCGTAAATAATAATAATCCCCCATAGCCAAAGGGGCAAGATAATCCTGGTGATTTAAATACAACGATTTCCTTAACAAACGCTGGGCCAAAGCGCTATCGCCTTCCGCTTCAGCGATCCGGGACAGGTAATAATAAGGGCGATACAGATCGGGCAGTTCCTGAACAACCCGGGAGAAAAGTTTTTTTGCTTCAGACGATTGGGAGGCCGACCAGAATAAAAGCCCCAACCGGGCGGCAAATACGGAATTGTACCCGGTATCGATACTGTTTTTCAAATGGAAAATGGCTTTTTCAATGAGCAACCCGGACAGGGCCGGCCGGCGATAGCTTAAATCTTCAAAAAATTCAGATTCCAGTAATTCAGGATCCAGTCGTATAGCCTTTTCATACAAGCCATAAGCTAGCGAGGTATCTCCGCTGTATTCAGCCGAAAGACCATATCCTATAAGAAATTCAATATTATTCGGCTCAGCATACAGGGCTTTTTGAAAATGGTTACCAGGCAATTTTGTCTTGGCCGGATCTTGTAAAAAAAGCAGGCAGGCTAAATTAAAATGAAAGCCCCCGTCATAGGGATTCAGTTCCAATGCTTTTTTAAAATGGGATAAAGCAGCAGTAAACGATGCAGGGTCGTCAATGGCTGGAGCTGAAAACAAAGAATCCATTTTTTCATTGACACTTCCGGATATCAATCCTGCCAATTCATGATAAGGGGCATTACCAGGGGCGAGTTTCAGCGCCCGGTCCATTCTGTCTTTTGCGGCTGGTATGGATCCTTGTTCCCAGAGTATGACAGATTCATTCATCACCTGTTCCGCTTTATGGTATCTCCATTTTTCAAAATGAATCCAAGCCCCCACGCATAAAATCAGGACCATGGGCAAATAGCGGATCATACCCTTAATGAATCTTGAACCCTTATCCATTGACCACGGTGTGCCGGTCACCGGACTCAGGCCCGCATATACGCAAGTCATCACCATCACCGGGTTGTTTTCAAAAAAACTGGAAAAAAACAATTCCCTGAAACAATAGGTAATAAAACCCGCAAACAGCAGCAGGTATACTATTCGCTCCTGAGTATTGGTATCCCTGGACAGGCGAATGAAGAACCGCCATAAGATCACAAGAAACAAAAGGGAATAAATAATTAAACCCAGCAATCCTTTTTCAATCAGTATCTGGAGATAAAGGTTATTGGTAAAAACATGATAACCAGCATCTTCGTTGACAGGGTAGCAATGGTTTCTGGAAAGAGCATAATTATAAGCCCCGGCTCCGGGCCACCAATGGTCTTTGACCTTACACCAGGCCAGTTGAAAGGTCTCCAGCCGTCCCTTGGTGCTCCTTTGCTGGGAGACGGTTTTATTCATGGCCATGGTAGACTTAAATGGCTCGTAAATAGGTACCAGCATCAATGCCAATATTCCTATAGTGGCAATTACAGGAAGGAAAAGCGTTTTGAGTTTTACCAGTCGGAAAAATATAAAACCCGTGGTTAATACACTGCCAAAAACCACCAGGGAGAGGTAAGCGCCCCTGGAAAAACTAATCAGTACAGAAAAAACTACCAGGGAAAAACAAAGCAAGCCAATCCATACAGGATATTTTGCAGACCGGAAGAGCACACCTACAATAAGGGGAAAGGGCAAAAAACACAGGGCCAGAGTGGCCCAATCGTTATTCCTGAAACCAAAAGGTGAAAACAAAGCTTTGAATTGAGAGGCATCCAGCCAGCCCTCCGCCTCGAGGTTAGCCTTTAAAAGAAAAAAGGAAATGATAGATCCAAACGAAAGCAAGAGGCCAAGTATCCCAAGGGAAGTGAGCAGGACATTCCTGGATATTGAATTCCTCAGACCCAGGCGAAGCAGGTAATAAAACAACACCCAAAAAAACATTTTTTCTACTGACAAAAAGCTATTGGGCCGGTATATGGAAAAAAAGTACGTGAAGAATTCAATACCCAGAAGAGCTAACAAAAGCAGGTCAATGGGATCAAATTTCAAAAGGCTACCAGAATTCTTGTTGAAGGCCAACGCCAGTCCGGGCACCCCAAGGATCAGTATGGGCAGCACTACTACTGAATTCCAAAAGCCAATCCAGGTCAGCAGGACGATTAAAATGATGAAAAACAGGTCCCGCCGGCTATTTTCCCCTTCCAGTAAAATCATTTTAAAAAACTATCATTTAACTCCACAGCAATATATAATAAAAAGGGAAGACAAATCGCTTAATTGTGAAAACGGATCAGGCGTGTACCAAAGGCTCATTTACTTACGAAAGATAACCGGCAATTGATGGTGGTGATAAAGGTGATTGGTGGGCAGTGATTAGAAATTAGGATCTCCGTTAACTGCTGTAACTGATAACTGTCAACTGACAGCTGACTGCTGACTGCTGACTGCTGAAAGCTGATACCTGATAAACTGACCTTGCCTGAAATAGGGTTACCTGTTTCAATATACATCAATATTTAGATTTGATATTTTTCTCTGCAATAAATACCTTCACCTGATCTATGTGAGGATGGAGACGGGCTCTGCTGGGGAGCAACCTGTTGAGTGCCGAAACCATAGATGCACTGGAAAAAGAAGGAGCTGAGTCACTTGGCTCTTTTCTTTTTAAGACCCTTCTTTTTTTAGGGGAGAAAAAACTAAAAAACCCAACATTGAAATTGGAAGGACAATCATGTTTTATTTCCATTGATAAATATTTAGTAGGGGCCGATCTGCTGGATTTATAGTTTTAATTTTTTCTTCAAAGGCGATCGGTGTTATAAAATTCAGACTTTGATGCGGCCGTTCATCATTGTACAACCTCTTTATTTTAGCGGCAGCCCGGGTGATGTTTTTTTCTGTTAATAAGGTTTCCTCCAAGTATTCGTGTTTTAAGGTCCCATGGATCCTTTCCACATACGCGTTTTGTTGAGGCATCTTACACATACTCAGTTTCATTTTGCAACTTTTTATTAAAAGCTCACGAAGTGCTTTGCTGATATTTTGAGAACCTTTATCCGAATGGAAGATGCACCCAACTAAGACCTTCTTTGACTTTATTTTTAATACCTGTCTGAATGCACGGATGTTTTCGATCGATTTCAAACTTTTGGACATATGGAGCGCTAACAACCTTTTACTATAGACATCCATGATGGTAACTCCATAAAAATCAATCTGTTCAACTTTAAAGTAAAATATATCTGTTTGATAAACCTGATCGATATTATTGATCGTCAGACCAGACACTAAGTCCGGATATACCACCACATTTTGTCCCCAGGTCGTTTTATGAACCGGACGTTTACGCCTGACTCTGAATCCATTGCAAAATGCGATTTGCTCATAATGATCTCTTCCAATACCAATTTTATACTTCTCCTTCTGCGAAATATAAATCTTTCTGCTACCCATTTTTTTTGTGATCCTTTCGAACCTTGACCAGTGAGGCGATTACTATTGCCTCCTGCTCCTGAATGTATAGTTCTCTTTTCCTGAATTTATACATCGCTTGTTTGCTCACTCCCGTAATAAGATATAGATCCTTCATTTTCAATTCATGAATTATGCCCTGTTGATTTCTGTACCATTCGATGCATGACTTGAGAAATTTTTTTTTATATCTAACTTCAACTCCGCACTGGCCAAGTCAATGAGCTTATTCAAAAAATCTAATTCCATTTGTTTTCGACCTAAGGCCGCCTCAGCCTTTTGAAGTTTGATTTCAAGCTCCTTGGTCTTATAACTTTCGCTTTTGTCTTCCACTACCAGTATTTTATTTTTTTGCAAATATCTGCTATACTTATATATCCAGGTGTAGACCGTCTGACAACTAACACTAAGCTCACGGGATGCTTCAAGAACACTGCACTTCCCTTGTTCAATATCTAATACAGTTTGCCTTTTTATTACCTCACTAAACCGGCGTATTGGTGTCAAACCACGTTTCTTCACCAAATTTGATCCTTTTCCTTCCATA
>JAWXBI010000096.1:0-26300 GCA_034439915.1 Saprospiraceae bacterium
GATTGATTGATTTAACGGATCTGGGCTAGCTTTTTTAAGAACCAAATACCAAGAATAAAGCGAAAGTTTAATCAACTCCTCTTGTTGGTGGCGGCGGTGGTGGAGGATCCGGCTTAATATCAGTTCTTACCTCTCTTGAAGGGGGAGGGGGTGGCGGGGGTGTCGGAAGTGGAGTTTGAACTTTTTCCTCTGATGAGTTATTATTTTCTTCCATACCTTATGTTAAATCATTCTTCATGTATTCCTATTTATAATTTGATGTCTACAAATCCTATAATATGAAAAGCTCCATTCTAAATTTCATTATATTACTAATTTATAAACAAAAGAAGTAATCAATTGATTATCTCCATTTACAAATTTAATTATATATAGATCCATAAAAAATTACAATAAAACAAAAGTCAATTCGATATTCTTTGTCGATTGATAATAAATTCCAATTCGTAAAGGTACTGCCAGTTAGCCTTCTTATTTCTTTTGAAAATTATAATCAACCGGTATCCCGTCCACTTTCAAAATCCCCTTCTCAATATTTAGCTTGTTTCCGGATGGAATTAAAACCAATACCACAGCCTGATCTCCTGGAATAGTTATATCCACTGAATTCCGGACACCGGTTTTAATAAACTTTCGGTTGACCAGGTCGTAAATGTCTGTTTTTTCTACTCCCAACTTACACTCCACCAATTTGGTCTCCTTATGGGGATTAAAATATAAATAAGTGGGATAGGCTTTTTGTTTGCGATAGAAATCAGTGGCCAGGCAATCGACCCGGAGGATTTCGGGGACGCTGGTCTTTTGAATGGTGCCTCCAAACAAACCTACATGGCTGCTGCCATAAACAGAAAACATGGTGACCTGGGGCATACCTTTCTCCCATAGGGGTCCATCCCCCTGGGCAAACGGCGTGATTCCTTTAAACTCCGGATAGATGGATTCTTTGATGATCCCTTCATAGGCGATCACATTTTTTGTTATTGCTTTGTGTTGTGGCAATGCCTGCAATGAATCCGGTATGGTATACGGATAACAAAAGCGGGCTGCATTGGACGCATTCAACACCCATTTTCCAACAGCTCTTGCCCAGCGTTGATCGTATCGCACCATACCCGCCAGGGGCATGATCAGATCAAACGTATTCATCAAAAACCCATAACCTCCGTTGTGGACCGTGCTCCCTGCCATACCGCTCACATCATATCCTCCCCAACTGTCTACCAGCACCCCCCAACCTTCCCGGCCCACTGCGGTTCCATCAAAGGTCCAATCCAGAAATCGTTTTACATCATAATTGGTGCCTTCTTCCACATTGAGGCGCACCCCCACATAAGCGGCCAGGGGCATCATCGCTTCATAAAAGCGGTTTTCTTTAAGATTATATAAAACGTCCATAGCATTCTTTGCTGCTTTCAGGTATTTTGGATCCTTAAATTTGATCCAGGCCGAATACAGGATAAAGGCATAACCACCGGCAACATCTTCCTGGGCGGGAATATGATTTTTTCCGGGTTGCATATTTTTAAAATCAAAAAAAGAATAGCTGTAGTTTTTGCCCATAATAGAATCCGAGCGATAAAATTGGTCAGCGATAGTTCTAAGTAGTATATCAAAATCCGGCTCAGCGGGATAAAAGTTGGCCACACTATAAAACAAAACGTTGTTGTGCACTTCATACCAAAAATCATTTCCATAGCCCCCTCCGATATGGGCTCCTTTGTTGGTAAAATTCATGATGACATTCCACCCATTGTCCTTGTTGAAGTAATTCCGTAACATCTTTACATAGTTCCTTCCATCCTGATTGCTTTTATCGATGCCGACCATAGTAGCCCCCAGTATCGATCCGAGTGCACCCAGGGCCTCATGATTTTCACCGTGGTTGACGGTGGGCCCCATCCGGATATCGCCGATAGCGGTATAAAATCCAAAAGTGGTATCCGGAAAATTGCGTTTTGCCCCATCCAGCCAGATCAGCGGGCGATATGCCCCGGCCTGTTTAAAATCAAAAATATAGTCGTCAAAGTCCAGGGCTTTCTGCCTCCAATCCTCATATACATAAGGGTGTGGGTGATTGGGCATAAGATCAATACGCGGAACGGATCGCTGGACTATCGGGGTATTGGAAGGCAGCGGCTGTTTGATTACCGCACAACTGCACAGAGCAATAGCTGCTATTCCTATAAAAATTAATGTTTTAATCATATATCAATCGTATTGTTACCGAATTCTTACTAATGAATTTCTATGTTACGCGATGGTAGATTGAACCACAGAGGAAGTCGGACGAAGTCGATAGGACATAGAAAACAGCGCAGCGAAGTATCTCACACATAGAACTTTTAAATTAACGACATTGGTTCATATTTTCCAATTCACCAGGTTTCAAATTTTATTCTACCATTAGATTAGCGGCACACCAGGTAATTGTTCACGAGGGGTTGATTCTGCAATGACCGGCTCATCGGGTATAAAATCCCTGGTTATACTTTTGGCCATAAAATACCCCATAAAATGGACCAGGGCTATGACCAGTAAAGCATACCTCAGGGCCACCATTTCACTCACGTACCGTGCCAGCACGATAAACAATCCGCACCCAAATAATCGGCCCAGGTATAAACCCAATTCATGATTAAAAATATACGTAAACTCGTTTCTTTTTTCTTTTGCGGCCACGATATCAATCACCTTCAGTTGAATTGGGAAATAAGCAATATCCAACAGAGGCCTGGCAAACACCAGGCACAATATAAATAAAATAACCCCTACCGCAGAGAACAACATGGCATTACTTAATGCTCCCAGCACAAATAAAGAACATCCGAAGAGATAAATCAATAATCGGTGTTTTGGACCGGTCAACCTTCCCAGAGCATACAACAATACCGCCGAAAGGGCAGCCGCAATCCCCTGCAGGAGGCCCAGTGACCCTTCTTTTCCGACATGGGTCATCACCAGCATGGTTGGCGCAGTGACGATATACCCCTGAGCTACCCCTTTGAGCGCGGCCAACCTGAGCATTTTATTCCAAAGCCGGTCAAAATTGAAAAACAGGAAGGGTGCTTTTTTAGGATTTTGAAATTGGCCTCTATGGACCAACAAGGAAGCGAAAACAGATAAAATAAATACCCCTGCCGTCAGGATATAATAAGCCATATTGACATTACCACTAAACCATTGATTTTTATCCGTGGCTGCAATAAATCCTCCTGCCAGGAGGGGGATACCAATGCCGGTGATGGTGTATAAAAACGTTTCGATGCCATAATAATAATTGCGGTTTCCATCCCTGGTCGTGTTTAAAGCCAGAAAATCACGATTGGCCCAGAAAAAACCATAAGACAAACCCATAATCAAACCTGCCAGAAAAACACCGATAGTACTCAGTTTGTCCAGGGTCATCATGGCAGTCATCGAGACTCCGCTGAGCAACATACCCAGCGAATACAACCGCGAAATCGGAAAGTAGTTCAACAAAAACCCATTGATCATAAAGGTCAGGGGAATTCCGGTGTAGACAGCCAATTGAAAAATAACCACCAGGCTGATGTCGGTGGAATTGCGCATGATGTAAGCGCCGATAAACAATTCAATGATCGGCACGACCATCCCATAGATCAGGTTGGTCAACAACAACATCCGCATACTCAACGGATGCGATTTGAAAAAATTCAGTTCTTTAAGTATAGAGGTGCTCATGCCGCCTGGTTTTGATTGGACTCGCGTAAATCGGATAATATCGTTTCAATGGAAAAACTGGCCCGGCAGATGACTTCATCCGAAGCGCCATAATACAAAATAATTTCATCGCCTTGGACGATATGGCCATTGGTGAATACTACATTGCCAAAAAAGCCTTTCAGTTCATAAGGTGCTGTAGGTTCCAATATAGGGTGATAAGAACGGGCAATAACTTTCGAGGGATCGTTAAGGTCGAGTAAGATTGCGCCCAGAGCATACCGATGGTTGTGGTCCGCGCCATGATAAATTTCCAGCCATCCTTTTGAGGTTTTAATCGGAGCTGCCCCTGCCCCTACCCTGGCTGAATCCCACCAACCATCGCGGGTTTGCAGTATACATTGATGTTCGCCCCAATGGATCAGGTCATGAGAGGCGGCTATCCAAATAAAATTTCCACCGAGGGCAATGCCCGATGGACGATGGAAACAATAATATTTTTCATTAATTTTTTCTTCAAATAAAGCGCAATCCTTGTTGTGGGGAGGAATAATCATACCGATCCGGTCGAAATTTTTCCAGTCTTTGGTTTGCATCAACCCCACTCCTACCCCATTACCGGAGACCTGCGTGTAGGTCAGATTATATATGCCTTCTATCAGGCTGACCCTGGCATCTTCTATACCAAAGGTTTCCAGAGGGCCTTCGCCAAAAATTTTGGTGTTGACCTCATCCGGCTCTTCAAAATGAATTCCATCATCACTGCACACCATACGCAAGTGTGAAAGGGTGGAAAGATAAGTTTTACCCTTATACCCAATCATCCGTGAATCGGACAAATCCAGGTCAGGGTCATCTATTTTAAATTCTAAGATTTTCATTCCTCCCCCTTCCAGCAGTACCGGAAATGAAATCGTTCCGGGATTCTGGACCGGTCTTTCTGCAACACGTATCAACAACCAGGTTTTTTCTTTAAAATTAAACACTCCTGGATTTAAAACACATTCAACCACAAATCCGGGTTGACTGGCCTGGATATCCCTGGTAGTGAGTATTGGATTATCTACAAATCTGTTTTCCATGGACTTTAAATGAAACTATGAATGAATAAAATTCTATTATTGATTTCAGGAATTACCGGGAGATCAACAGCTTGATTAAAAAAAGCATTAAAAAAACAGGAAGGAACCCCAAATCCGATGGGATTCAGAATTCCTTTCCTGTAAGATTAAAACTCACTTCAATTAAAAAAGGATTAGATTTTTATAAACTTCATAGCACCAAGACTTTTCCCATCGCGTACAAAATTGATGAGATAAGTACCTGGATTGTATTTATTGACGTCAATGCCGAATTGGCCGGCTGGGATCTGATTTTTAGAAAACTTCAGCGCATCCACTTGTCTGCCTGAGAAATCAAATATCCTGATGTCCAATGATTCTTTTGCGGTAAAGGAATGCCGTACTGTCAATCTATCTGTCACCGGATTAGGTGATATGCTCTGCACCATTTTCAGTAATTCAGCGCTGGCGGCTTCATCCAGCGGAGTAGTACCTAAAGTAAAAAGTTTGCTGATTTCCGCAGCGGTCAGGGCTTTATTGTAAATTTTTACATTATCCAATGAGCCATTAAAATACCGGCCTCCATCAACAGCATCGCTACCAAATATTAAAGCCCGGGTCGTATTTTTGAGTTTCCCTGTAACAGGCTTTCTATTTGCTTCTTTGCCATTGACATAAATAATATCATTGGTGCCATCATGCACCATGGTCACATACCACCAAACATTTTTTGACAGTTCATTGCCATCTTTGCTATCCATGTCCGAAACAAAAGTTGGAAACTGAGTGTTTGTGCTTACCGTGGTCCAGACTATTTTAAGATGTTCCGGTAAAGAAATTTTCCAACGTTGATCCCAATGGCCGAAATCAATCACATAAGCTTCACCAATGCCTGATTTTACACTATCTACCTGAATCCAGAAACTGACTGTGGTATAATCTGAAATCAATTGGATGGCATTTGGGACGGATACCGAGTCTCTGTTGCCATCAAAATGGATGGCTTTTCCGCTTGCACCGGGACGGGTAATAAAAACAGGATTACCTCCGATGACCCCATGATTGAGATATGGTGTAGCGTCATTGGCATTATCATCAAAAGGATAAGAAGCCACCAATCCGGGTTCACCGGTATCGACTGGTTTTAAAGTTGTAATGGTGACCTCGGCTATCCCTGATTTATTGCCGGCTGCATCAATAGCAAATACCTCAAATGTATAAGCTGTTAGCGAAATTAAACCGCCTACGAATTTGGTAATAGTAGGAGCCAGAACGGTATCGATCACATTGCCATCCTGGGAAATAATGTAAGCTCTCACACTTCTATTGTCCGTGGAAGCGGTCCAGGACAATTGAACCGAATTGGAACCTGCCTGAGCAACTAAATTGCCAGGTGTAGATGGAGCCTGTGTATCCGGTGTTTGATCTTCACCGGTGGTCACTGGTAAGGTGGACATGGCTGATTCATTACCAGCAGCATCTACGGCTGATACTCCAAATTTAAATTTTGTAGTGGGCCGCAAGCCCGTTAATAAGGCTGATAAGTTTGCCGTGCTTAAAATGAGGGTATCATTTTTATATACATTATATGCAACTACGCCTATATTATCCGTTGAGGGCAGCCAGGAAAGGGTAACGTTGGTAAATGAAACGGCTGCTGCAAGATTGAGCGGTGCACTAGGGGCAACAGTGTCTTCAGCAACTGGTGCCTGACTTTGAGCCAGGTATAATGCAGTTATTTCTGTGGCATTTAAGGCCACATTATACACCTGCACTTCATCAAGAGCTCCATCAAAATAATTGGCAATGTCTATCGGGTCAAATCCGAAGCCGAATGGTTTTGTCGAGTTCAACAAATTACCTGCGGCTGCTTTGCTGTTTTTTAAAGCTCCATTGATATAGATTTTATTGTTCGCACTGTCGTGTGTCATCACCAGATGCACCCATTTGTTTAATGACAATACTACAGAGTCTGCATCCATATCGGAGTTCCCGTTGTTGCTTTTTGTTGAATAAACAGGCTTTCCGTGGGAGGGCAAAGAGATTTTCCAACGTTCTTGCCAGCCACCATGTGACAATAGATAGGCTTCACCCTGTCCTGGCAATTGATTGATTTTTGCCCAGAAGCTGACGGTATTAAATGGGGTATTGAGTTGAATAGAGTTATTTGCCGTTACCTTACTGTTATTAAATGCGTATGCTTTATTGGATTTATTGAAACGATCTTTGGTTGGCACCGCGCTGCTAATGTTGGCATGATTGCCATAAGCTGTAATATCATTGCCATTGTTGCTAAATGGATAATAGGCGACGAGTGGGCCCGTCAACATTGGAGTTTGAGTTTGTTGTCCATATAGGGCGGCTATTTCTGCATCAGTCAATGCTCTATTATAAACCTGCAGGTCATCCAGATCGCCATTAAAATGACCCCCTTTATCGATTGGATCATACCCGATACCGAATGGATGAACGGTTTTGTTGAGGGTCCCGGAGGACAATATACTTTTCTTAAGCACTCCATTGATAAATATTTTGTTGGTGGTCCCATCATGAACCATGGCGACATGCCTCCAGGCACCAATAGGCAGGGGCACTGAATCAGAGTCCATGTCTTTATTGCCATCATTGGCACCACCTGTACTTTTTGTTGAAAAAACCGGTTTGCCGTGGGAGGGCAAGGATATTTTCCAACGCTGCTGCCAGCCTCCATGGGATACCAGGTAAACCTCACCTTGTGCAGGTAATTGATTGACTTTTACCCAAAAACTTATCGTTGTATTATCAGATTGTAAAGCCACTGAGTTAGACGCTACAAGGGAATCCTTACCCGTAAAACCCACTGCATTTGAACCATAACCAAAACGATTAACAACAGGGACTGCTGAACCAGATGCGTCATTTCCAAATTGCGAGTCGTCCTTGCCATTGCCATTCAGTTTATAATCTGCAACCAGATCCGTAACAATTCCCGGGAAAGCAGATTGGGCAGCATAAAGACCTGTAATGGCGGTATCACTGAGTGCATAATTATATATCTGTATTTCATCCAGATTCCCATTGAAATAGCCTCCATTATCTATTGGATCGTAACCTATCCCCAGGGGATGAACAGTATTATTCAAGGCACCGACAACTGCTTTTTCAGCCTTTTTTAGCCCATCAATAAAAATTTTATCCGTAGTGCCATTGTGAACCATCACCACATGTTGCCAGCTGCCGATTTTCAATGCATTGCCATCTCCGGCATCCATATCTGAATTTCCGTTAGCGCCTTTTATCGAAAAAACAATCTTGCCATGAGCGGGAAGAGATATTTTCCATCGTTCCTGCCATCCCCCGAATGAAAGGAGATAAGATTCTCCGGACCCTGGCAAGGCGTTGACTTTCACCCAAAAACTTATTGTTGTTGCAGGCGAATTGAGTTGTGCACTATTAGGCGCTTTTCCAGTCGAGGAAACCCCGTTGAATTCATATGCTTTTGATCCGAAACCAAACCGGTCTGTCGTTGTTTTTACATTACTTAAAGTTGCATGATTGGCATAGACGCTGGAATCAAAACCCGAACCACTGAACGAATACGCAGCGACCCTTTCATTTACTATTGCCGGTGCGGTTTTTTGACTGGTATAAAGAGCAGTAATCTGGGTATCTGTCAAGGCCGTATTAAATAGCATCACTTCATCCAGTGAACCGTTGAAATAATTGGCATTATCAACCGCGTCAAAGCCGATGCCGAAGGGTTTAGCCGTGTTCTTCAAAGCACCCACGCTTGCCTTACTGTTTTTTAGCACCCCATCGATATAGATTTTATCATTTGCTCCATCGTGTACCATGGTGAAATGTTTCCATACCCCAATTGCCAGTGGTACAGAATCTGTATCCATATCTTTAATCCCGGTGGCACTATTTGTTGAAAAAATCATCTTACCATGCGAAGGCAAGGATACTTTCCAACGCTCCTGCCAGCCACCGTGAGACAACAAAAAGCCTTCACCCTGAGCAGGCAATTGATTGACTTTCACCCAAAAACTGACGGTGAGATTGGGAGTATTAAGATGTGCTGCATTATTGGCCCGTAAATTACTCTGGACACCATCAAAAGCGAAGGCCCTGTTGGAGTAATTAAATCTATCCTGTGTCAGCACAGCTCCATTCACTACTGCATGATTGGCAAAAGAAGATTGGTCGTTGGCATTGCCCGTAAATGAATATTGGGCTATGGGTACTGGCGTTTGCGCTTGCAAGCCGAAAACGGACAGCAACAAGCACATCAGCGCGGGTAAGAATTTTAAATACGCTTTCATAATCGAGTGATTTTAATTGATAAATATTTTTTATAAAACATAGAGTTTTTAAATTTTTACAAACTGCGCGATAGCCGAGTAAAGGCCAACACGCAGTGTCAGGATATACACACCAGCTGTTAATTGACTGATATCCATAATCTCCCGATCCCGGATAAGTCTCATTTTCTTTTCTATCATTACCTGCCCTCTGACATTGGTTATGATCAGGTGACCACTTGCTTCAACCGGATGGGAGGACTGTACCGTTAAAAAATCGGTTACCGGATTTGGGGAGATTTTGAGTGTAGGAGTGGCTGATTTGTCTTTTACAGGGGTCGTAACCTCTTGGTACAAAGTGGCAGCGGCGACCGGTGACAGGGCATAGTCAAATAACCTTACTTCATCAAGAATGCCTTTAAAATTATATTCGGCATTATCCTCCAGCATCTGTCCCATCAACAGGGGCAAGGTCGTGGTGCGTACATTTCCTCTCAGGGTTTTGTAGGTTTTCAACACCCCATTGATGTACATTGTCATCAGGCTTCCGTCATAAGCTGCAATCACATGATAAAAACTATCAATACGGAAATCTGCGGAAACATCCAGGTCACCTATCGCATTCACTGTATTTACTGTCCAACGAAGAAATTTTTCAGGGGTAAATGAAATTTTCCACCGATTTTGCCAACTACCGTGAGACAATAAGAAAGTTTCTTTATCCGGCAGACTTGATGGGTTAACCCAACAACTTACTGTAATAGCGTTTGTACTGTTGAGGATGGTGCTGTTGGCAACTGTGATGTGCTGGGTACCACCATTGAAATAATAAGCTGCATTGGGCCGGTTATTTTTATCGGGGACTAAAACGGTACCAAAACCTTGACCATGCAATTGGTTGCCACTGATATCCTGGGTATTGCCGGTAAATGGATAATATGCCAGTAGTTTACCTTCCTGGTTGTTAAAATTTTTGACCAGGATTTTAGTGGTGGCCTGGGCGCTGAGGTTCCCGTTGTCCTTAACCTGGACACTAATGGTGAAAATACCTTCGTTAGCCGGGGCTATCCAATTTACTGTCCTCATTCCATTATTACTAAATGATCCCCCATCGGCAGCCCAGGTATAGGTCAGTGTATCCTGATTGGGGTCAGTAGCGAGACCGGTGAATACTATAGTCCCCCCCGTGGAACTATATTCAGCACTTTTTTGAATTCCAGCTATAAAAGGTGCATTATTTATTTTAGCTACCACACTCAATTCAATAGTGGCGGTATCGCTATTGGATTGTGCATCCGATACGATCAATTGAATCGATTGTTGCCCAATGGTTAACGGTGCGTACCATTTAATGGTCTGTCCTTCTCCTACTATTGATCCATTGGAACTACTCCAGGTATACTGAATAGTTCCACCGTCCGGATCTTCAGCAGTGCCATAGATGAGTATGGAGTCGCCGGATTGAATTATTTTTTGAGCCGCTGCCAACGCTTTGATACGTAAGGGCCTCGTGTATGGTCTAACAGATTGCCGGTAATCCGCAACAATACCATCAATAGACATTTTATGTCGATCGTAGCGAATTATTCCACCCACCGGAGTGACTGAAATCAGGATAGCCTGATTCGCGGGAATGGATAAACCTGTTGGACCTGAAACATTTTCGGCAATAAATTTTTCAGACAACGCTTCATAAAGATTGACCGGCTGGATACCGGCATCAAAAGTTATCGTCATGGCAATAGAATACGGGTTATAATATAAATAAGTCGGATACGCGGAGTCATGAAAAAAATCTGTTTTCAGGAGATCCAATTGCAGTATTTGCTCCACATCTGTTTTTTCCAGTATACTTCCCAAATAACCTATAGATGATGTACCATATAATGCCAGGTTAGTGGCAGCCCAGCCCCCTTTCACCGCATCACCAGTTGAAAACGGTGACAACCCCTGATTTTTTTCTCTCAACGCTTCATAACCCATCACTTGTTTGAGGTCATATACGGTAGACCATGCAGAGGCGTCTTGCAGATGGTTGGGTAAAAAACCGGGATAAAATAAACGCGTGGCATTGGATAGGTTCAACACCCATTTACCAATAGCTTTTGCAAATCTTTTATCGTATCGCACCATCGGTACTAATGCCGCAGCCTGCTGGACCCCATTGAGTTGAAAGGCATAATCATTGCCCGCATCATTGGCTTCACCCACCAGTCCGGAGACATCAAATCCTCCCCACTTACCTACAATGGTCCCCCATCCCCTAAGTGCACCGCGGTCAAAAGACCAATTAACCAATTTGGTAATATTATACGTGGTGCCCAGTTCAGCATTCATTCGGGCTGCCGTATACGTACCATAGGGCAATTGTAGTTCATACGATGGATTGGATGGCCATTGATTCAAAAACTCGATAGCCCACTCTGCCCCTTTGAGGTATTCCTTATTTTTAGTCCTTGTCCATGCGTGATACAACATCCAGGCATATGCTCCGGAAGCCTCCGGTTCTTTGACCCCGGTAGCATTGGGTTGCATCGTTTTAAATTTCCAGGCACGATAATTCATGTTGGGAATGTTCCACGGAGTGTCCCGCCCACCCATAGCTTTAACCGATTCCAGCAAGCGGTCTGCAATGGTATTAAACTGAAGGCTGGTTTCGCCGCCAAGGTTGGGATAGAGGTCATACAACTGGTAAAAAAACACATTGGGCATGAGGTCATACCACCAGTCTCCGCCACTCCCTGCGCCTGCATTATTGAGATAAATATTTTCGCCATTGGCTTTATTAAAAAAGTCCTGGCTCATCTGGATCCAGTTTTGACCAAATTGGTTGGTCTTGTTGATGCCCACTAAAGAAGCTCCAACGAGTGAGGGCAATACATTGATCGCTTCACTGCCGGAAGGGCTATTAGTTCCAACATAAGTATGTAATCGTATGGTTTTATTTTGAGGATAATTAATACCGGAAGGCCCGATGGAGAGGAATGGCAGATAGAGTCCCATTTTGGAAACATCATAGATCATGGAATCGTATTGCCTCGCAACCTGTTTCCAATCTCTTAGATTGTAAGGACTCGGCAATTCAGGCATGAGCTCAATACGCGGAATAGATAGTTGACCTGATTGAGCCTGCAGGTCAGGCAAGCCGCTGCTTCCATGGAATACCCATGCCATGGAAAATACCACGGCGACACGTTTCAATTTTATTTTAAATGGTTGAATCAATAGCCTGGATTTTGGTTGAGTTTGGGATTCAAATCAATTTCGGTTTGAGGTATGGGAAATACTTCATGTTTACCGGTTATAAATTCCGGTATGTTCGCAGCGGCGATACCCCATCTGACTAAATCAAAAAAACGATGCATTTCAAACCCCAATTCCACCTGACGTTCGTGCCGTATCGCATTAATCATGGTTTGTTTATCATTGGTCACTATTTTCGGCAAAGCGGTGACAGGATTAGATGCCTGAGCGCGTGCCCGACTGCGGACCAGTTCAAGCGGGGTGCCTGCTTCATTTACCCGACCCAATCCAGCCAGGGATTCAGCTTCCCATAAGAGTACTTCAGCATACCGGATCGCAGTATAATTGATATCCCCATCTGCTTTTTGAGTGGCTGTACTGTCTGTTTGTAAATATTTTCTCGGGCTGTACCGGGTGGATGAAAAGGAGTTTTTATACACCACTCCGAAATAGTCTTCATTATTCATGGCAATGGTAAAACGGCGTCTGGGATCATCCGTTTCGAACGCATTAAATAAAGACCCGGTGACCTCTGCAAAACCATAACCCCCGGTTACTTTTTTGGAGGTCCACCATTGATTCAGGGAATTACCAACTCCCAATTCGAGGTTGGTATGTTGAATCTCCCATACCGATTCACTATTGTTTTGGGTGAGTTCCTTAAAATTATCTTCATAGCGCATCATCAATGCATATACATTGAGTGCCTTGATCCGGGCGATGTACTCCAATGTTTTATCCCAATTTTTTTGATACAAACTCGCTTTGGCAGCCAGGGCCAGCGCAGCTCCTTTGGTCGCCCGGCCTAATTCAGCCACTGAATATTTATCGGGGAGGAACGATGCAGCCCGGTCACAATCCGCGATGATTTGATTAAAAATATCGGATTTAGGAGTTCTCGGAATCTTTAATTTATCGGGAGAAACAATAGAAGTAAATAAAGGAACGTCGCCAAAAACCTGTAAGAGTAAAAAATAATAATAGGATCGTAAAAACAACGATTCTCCAATGATGCGGCTTTGGACTACCGGGTTAAAACTGATTTCCTGGATTTTATCGAGGACCAGGTTGCACTGGGTAATGCCGCTGTATTGCAGTTTCCAAAAACTGTTGATTTCCTCCGTACGGGGTGTATGCGTGAGGGCATCGATTTCCACCATACCCGATCTCGATCCATCCCCTCCGGCAATCGCTTCGTCTCCGGTCAAAACACCAAAAGCCCAATAAAAATTATTATTACTGTTGCTGAAGGTCAATGGCTTGTAGGCTGCATTCAAAGCCTGGAGAGCATCTGCTTCCGTTTGAAAAAACGAACCTGCATCAAGGGTGCCGATCGGATCCTTGTCCAGAATGTTTTCGCAGGAAACACTCAGGAGGAGTAAAACCAGCATCAAATAAAATTGATTTTTTTTCTTCATGATGGTCAGGTTTTAAAAATCCAATTTTAGTCCGGCAATGATGGTTCTCGGTGCCGGTACGGTGCCCCAATCTATACCCACCGCTAAGTCTGATGATAAACCCAGACCCCGCGTATCGTTCGAGTTGGCTTGTATTTCAGGATCCAGACCTGGGTATCGGGTGAACGTGAAAGCGTTCTGTACCGTAACATAAACATTAAATCCTCCAATGCCATAGGATTTAACCACATCATTCAGATTATAGGATAAGGAGATATTCCTGATCCTCACATACGATCCATCTTCCAGCCAGCGTGTCGAAGCCCTGCGATTACCATTGCGATCATCGAGGCTTACTTTAGGTATAGTGGTATTGGTATGGGTTGGTGTCCATCGGTCCAGTATTTTTTCGTAGGAGTTGAAACCGCGTGATTGGGTTTCATAAGCAAAGTTGCCAAATAAAAAATAAACATCATTGCCCTGGATACCTTGTGCTAAGACTGAAAGTTCTAATTTTTTCCAAATGACATTGGCATTGATTCCGAATGTAAAATCAGGAAAAGGTTTGCCGGTATGCATCCGGTCTTTATCATCAATTTTATCATCCCCATTTAAATCGGCAAATCTGACATCACCCGGCCGGGTGTCTACCGTTTGAAAAGGTGCATCATCTATCTCACCCTTGGTCTGAAATATACCCTGCATCCTCCACAGATAAAAAGAGCCGATAGGATAACCCGCTTCGGTCCTGGTCAGGGGACCATCAGAGAGTCCAAATCCACCGAATATCGGTTCGCTGTCTGCTATAGATAAAACTTTATTATTCAGTGCTGCTATATTGGCTCCTATGGTATAACGGAAAGCGCTGACTTTGTCTTTAAATAGGATGCCTAATTCAATGCCTTTGTTTTCGACGGAGCCGGCATTGACATAAGGTGGGCGCTGTGACCCTCCTGCCTGGGGTATCGGTACCCGGACGAGGATATCATCTGTACGCTTGCGGAACACATCGGCAACGATAGATAACCGATCTTTCCATAAACTCAGATCCAGTCCGAGATTAGTCTGGGTAGTTGTTTCCCATCGAACCTCACTGTTACCGGTTTCAACAATCGTAGCACCGGTGGCAATTTTATCGCCAAAGGAATATACTCTTTGCCCTGTTTCAACCAACGAACTAAAAGGATAGATGCCAATCTCCTGGTTGCCTAACCGGCCCCAACTGGCTCTGAATTTTAAGCTGGAGACAAAACGTACATTCTTAATGAAGTCTTCATTGCCCATATTCCATGCTGCCGAAACCGATGGAAAGGTTCCCCATCGATTATTGGGACCAAAACGGGAAGAACCGTCTCGTCTTAAAGAAGCGCTGATGATGTATCTGCTGTCAAATGAATAAGCGGCCTGACCGAAATAGGACATCAAAGCCCATTCCGTAGCCACACCGGAAGCCCCTATATTGCCAATTTCAACGGGAAGACTGGTGTTGATGTAACGAAATAAGGGATCCGAACGACGAAAATTATTGGCAGAAGCACCCAGGTAATCGGTATGATTTTGGATTGCTTCCATACCTAATAAAGCGGATATACGCTGTTTGCCAAATGTCCTGCTGTAATCGGCTGTATTGTTCCAGATCAAAGTCTGGTTGAATACCCTTCCTTCATTGAGTGAGGTAGGATTGTATATCGCATCGGATAAACGAAGTTTAAATAGTTTTTCCCGTTCAAATAAAAAGTCACCGCCTAGACTGGTACGTAATTTTAAACCTTCCAGCGGAGTGATCTCGGCAAATACATTCCCAAAAACCCGGTAACGTTTAATCGTCCAATCTGTGTTTGCAATAAATACCAGGGGATTAGCATTGCCGTCGCCAAACAAAGTAGGTTCACCCATTTCAGAAGTGACATTGATATACCTTCCATCAGCATATCGTTCAGGAAAGACCGGAGCAGTAATCAACGCATACCGGATGCCACTGGCTTCATTACCTGCTCCAAATCCATCGCCGGATGATCCGATCAGTTTTCGGTCCGTGTGCGAGAAAGAAAAATTATTTCCAATTTTAAATCGTTTACTGCCTACTTCGCCATTAAAACGCAACTGGTATTTATCAAATCCTTGTCCTTTAAATACTCCGTCCTGGGTTTGATACTCAGCGGATAAATAAAAATTTCCTGTCTCACTGCCACCCATTCCCACTAAAGAATAATGCTGGATCGGTGCGCTCTGAAACACTTTGCTCAACCAGTCATTATCCGGTAAGGTATCCAGGATGGACGGATTATACGTGCTCAATTGCCGCACAGGGTCTCTCAACGCATTTGCATTGGTAATAGCTTCGTTGCGTATGGTGAGGTAGTCTCTTGAATTGAGCAGCGTAGGCAAACGAACCGCATTTTGTATCCCGGTATACGCATCAAAACTAAATCTGGATTTACCTGCTTTGCCTCGTTTGGAAGTGATCAACACTACCCCGTTAGCGGCCCTGGATCCATAAATAGCAGCCGCCGCACCATCTTTTAATATTTCAATAGATTCTATATCCGCCAGGGAGAACATATTAATATTTCCAGTGGTAGGTACTCCGTCTACAATAAACAAGGGGCTGTTATTGCCGAGGGTACCTGACCCCCTGATGCGAACAGCAATATCATCACCAGGGGCACCCGTAACCTGGGTCACCATGACTCCAGGGGCCTGGCCCTGCAAGGCTTGTTCAACACCGGTGACGACCAGTTTCTCCAGGTCTTTTGATTTAATGGATGTGATGGCGGCGGAAACATCGGACCTGATTTCCCTTCTATAACCGGTGATGACAATATCGTCTAATAATTCACTGGCATTGGACATGATCACTTCAAGTCTGGATTGACCGGCTAATGGAATTTCCAGGGTTCCCAATCCAATATAGCTAAAGACTAAAGTGGCCGTGTCGGACTCTACGATCAGGATAAAATTGCCATCGGCATCGGATACCGTACCATTCTGTTTAGTTTTTTCAATGATGGTTGCTCCGATGATAGGAAGTTGATCTTCTGAGGAGGTTATCGAACCGGAAACGCTGTGTTTTTGTCCCAATAGATTTGTTCCGGAAAAGAGGACCATAATCACCAGCAGATGCCGGATCAAACTGTTAATGGAATAATTCAAAAGTCGAATTTTTTGTAAAGAGATTAACTCCATGTTAAGAACATTTCCTTTGTTACCGTTAAAGGTCATATCTTTGGTATCCTGGGGTTGATACTATTAGTCAATAGTTTGGTACTATTATGAAATTGGTCATAGGGTACCCTACATAGTTGAAATCTTTCGTTCTAATGTATCAATTCGATTATTTTGAATATCTACCAGGAAGTTACCCCGCTCAATACACCCGACATCTTTGTTGTTCTGGATTCCTGCAACAATGGTTTTGATTATCCTATCCATAATCATCCCGAATATGAGTTGAACCTGATCATGGGTATGTCGGGTACACGTATTGTCGGAGACTCCACAGAACGTTATATCGATTATGATTTGGTTTTACTGGGGCCCTATTTATACCACAAGTGGGATGGGGACAAACACCTTCAGGAGAATGGTCAATCCTACCGGGTAATCACGATTCAATTTGGAATGGGATTGATTAGCGGCCAGTTTTTTCAAAAAGATCAATTTAATAAAATACGGAAATTACTTCAGGACGCCGGAGAAGGAATTAAATTTTATGGGCAGACCCTGACGGAAGCGATACAATTGATGCTTCAATTGACGGTGGACAAAGGATTTTCAAACGTGGTGGAATTTTTACAATTGCTCAACCTCTTGTCCCAATCATCCGAAACCTGTTATTTATCCAGCGAAGGTTTTTCATCGAAAGTACTCAGCACCCATAATCACCGGGTACAAATGGCATACAGTTATATCCTTAAAAATTTCGAAAAACACGATCTTAAAATCAATGAGGTAGCCGCACTATTGAATATGAGTGACTCCGCGTTCAGTCATTTTTTTCAAAAATATGCCCTCAGGAGCTTTACCCAGTTTTTATTGGATATCCGGATTGGCCATGCCTGCAAACTATTGTTGGACACGGAAGAAACCATTGGACAGATTTGTTTTAAATCCGGTTTTAATAATATTTCGAATTTTAACCGGTTATTTAAAAAATACCGCCAGGTGACTCCGGTCAACTTCAGGCGAAGGTATCTTGAAAACAATCAATTTGATTGGACCAACCAGGTGACGCCCTTGCAATTTATACCCCCTAAAAATATAACGACGGCAAGTTTAAAACCGGATGCTTATGTTACCCGATTGGTGCATGTTTAGCTTGAACCACATAAGAACATAGAACACATAGCAGAGCACACATAGTGGTTTAATTAAACGAGTTTGATATGGTGTTAACATCTATAAAAGTGAATAATGGAAACTCTAAAATATACTATAATCAAGTCTGATAAACTATATCCCATTTTGTCCCGTTCTAAAGAGATGGGGTCAGTGGCGAACCTGCTTCGTTTCGCCCCGCTCGTCCCCCGCTGACCCAAAAATGATACTTTAATGTTCTCGGTTGTTTTATTGATTTTGCATGTATCATTTTGGGAACCCAACCTTTAGCGATTCAGCTAGAGTAATTGATCCGGGCTTTTTTTATAGACTTTTTTGCAATTCAACTGCGCTAAAATTTATATCCTTTCCATCAAAATTTTGCAAGTTGAATTAATTTGTAGTGATGAACACAAGACTACAGCGAAAAAAAATATTTAAGTCGTAGATAGCCCCTATCCTTTCATCTGATAGGCTTTGGTCTTTGTAAAAGCTCGGATCCCTTGATGGGACAGGGTAACGCCAAAACCCGAATGTTTGCGCCCGCTCCAGGGCACAGCGGCACTCACCCGGTCACAACAATTCCAATAGGCAGTACCTGAATTGATCTGTGATAATATCTTTTGTGCCCTGTCAAAGGAAGCAGAATAAACCGAAGCAGTAAGGCCATATTCCGTATCCTGCATAAGGGCCAATGCTTCCTTATCGTTTTTGACTTTCATAATTCCAATGACCGGCCCAAAACTTTCCTCCCGCATCAGGCTCATCGTATGGTTTGTATTCAAGACCACCGTTGGTTCAAAATAATATCCTTTGCGGTTTATCCGATGTCCACCGGTTACTACCGTTCCCCCTTTGGCAATCGCATCCTGAATTTGGTGTTCGATCAAATCCAATTGAGATTTTCGGGATAACACAGCGATATAGGTTCCCTTTTCATCAGGCGCGCCTACTTTCCAGGACTTGACTTCGGTTATAAACTCCCGAACAAACTCGTCGTATATTTTTTCATGCACATAAATTCGTTCTACAGCACAACAGCTTTGACCATTGTTGTAAAAGGCCCCATCTGCAATGGAAGCCACCGCCAACGGTATTTCTTCAATATCGTCTGTGACATAAACAGGGTCCTTGCCTCCCAGTTCAAGTTGACAAGGAACCATTTTTGATGCTACTTTTTGATAAATGTATTGACCGGTGTGGTAGGAGCCGGTGAAAAAATATCCATCAAAGGGCAAGTCCAACAACAAAGCACCTACATCTCCAGCTCCAACGGCTACCTGGAAAGCTCCATCCGGAACACCGGATTGAATCAACAGTTTGCCTATTTCCAATCCGGTGAGGGTGGCATATTCAGAAGGTTTATACATCACCGTATTGCCGGCCAGTAAAGCGGGTATAAATACATTGACCCCTACATTATAAGGATAATTCCAGGCGGATATATTACATACGACGCCCAAAGGTTCATACGCTATCTTTTCCATCAGGCCACCTGTATACGTCATCACTTCTTCGGCTAAATAACTGGAACAATGTTCTGTCAACCATAAAATGCGGTTACAGGCGCCGTTGATTTCATTGATACTTTGGGACAAAGGTTTTCCCATTTCACTGGTGAGGGTATGGGCCAATGATTCTATGTTCTCCTTCAATATGTCTACAAATCGATTTAAAATTTCTTCCCGTTCGGCCAGGGGAATGGCCTGCCATAACGGTTGGGTTTTTCTTAATACTTCATACTTCTTCTGCAGATCGGGTAAGAGGTCAGGTTGTATGGTGGTGATCTTTTCTTCTGTGGCCGGGTTAATAATGTCCATCGGTATTATTTTTTATTGCTGTTAAAAATGCGTCTCTGATGTTTTTTGTAAAGGCTTCATCCGCTTTCAGGATATCGAGTCGTTCGGGATGCCATTGAACTCCAAGTAAAAAAGGTTTTCCTGCCCTGTGTCGGTATTCCACCGCTTCGGCAATGTCATCTTCTGAAGCTGCACAGGAGATTAATTCATCGGCTATCCGGCCAAGTCCCTGGTGGTGGGCCGAATTTACCAGACCTTTTTCAATTTGAACTACGCTGAATAGAAAACTATTTTTATCCACGTAAATTTCATGTAGCCCGTCTTCTGCTGCTGAATGCCGATGATTGTTTTTTCCATGGTCTTCCAGGTCTTGTATCAGGTCACCCCCCAAAGCGATATTGATGAGCTGCATTCCCCGGCAAATAGCTAAAACAGGGATGTGGTGGTGACGCGCATATTCAAAAACCTGAAGTTCAAAAACATCGCGTTCTTCAATAAAAATACCCGCCCGGGGAAAATCCAATCGCGGATTGTTATAATGTTTCGGGTGGGCATCCACACCACCGCTTAATACGATACCATCACATGATTTTATATCCTCCAGGTTACCAGCAATATGGGATAAGACGATAATTTTAATAGAAACATCACCACCATGGATCCAGGGCTCATAATTATGAAAATTGACTTCGGATGCCGTTATGCCTATGGTGATCATTTTAAATTCAATAGGAGTTAACTCGGTTGATTCCCAAAGTTCACATAAAATTTTAAATACCAAAAAATAGCAGAATAGGACTGGTATACACGTTTTGTAACGTAAGTGGTGTCGAATTTAGATTCAAAAAACATGATTTATTTCAATAGGCTTGCCGGTATAAATTCTCAAAATCTTCCCTGAATACAGGCTTTGGATTATTCGGATGGGCAAAGTCAGCTATAGCCAGATCGGTAAGTGGTATTAAATGTTCCTCCTTTACCCCGATGTGTCTCAATTGATGGGGTATCCCTATCGTGGAGTTCAGATCAAACAGGTAATTCACCACCGCCTCGCCATGGTGTTCATTTAAACAGAGTGCATGCGCCATACGCAAAAATTTACCTTCAAATCCTTCGATATTGAATCTCATGCCGTAAGGGATATTGATTGCATTTGCCAGGCCATGATGGGTGTCCAACAGGGAGGAAAGCGGATGGGCCAGTGAATGTACGACCCCCAGCCCTTTTTGAAAGGCGATCGCCCCCATCATAGATGCCAACAACATTTGAGCGCGGGAAGTTAAATCAGGTCGAAGTACTGCCGATTTTAAAGACATAGATACCAATCGCATGCCTTCCAAAGCAATTCCCTCGCAAATCGGGTGATCATTTTTAGCGAGAAAAGCCTCCATATTATGGGTCAGGGCATCCATACCTGTAGCTGCGGTGACAGCCGGAGGCAGGTCCATGGTTAAAAGAGGGTCAGCAAACACTATTTTGGCTAATAGTTTAGGAGAAAAAAGAATTTTTTTCTGATGGGTAATATCATCGGAAATTATAGCCGAGCGGCCTACTTCACTTCCTGTCCCGGAGGTGGTGGGTATCGTCACAAAAAATGGTACCTCGCCAGTCACATACACATCACCCCCGATCAAATCATCGTAAGTGAATAAATCTTCCCGGTGGTGCACCCTCAATACCATAGCCCTGGCCACATCCAAAGCGGCACCTCCGCCAATCCCAATAATACAGTCCCTTTCCGTAGCATCCCACTGATCAATACCACGGTATACATCTGATTTTACCGGATTTTTATGAATGTCATAAAATACTTCAACAGAAAAACCATCCTGGTTCAACGCCTCGACAATCGATTTAAAAAAATCAAGACTGGCAATCACTGGGTCCGTGACGACCAACGGTCTATTTAACTTATTCTGGCGGAGATAAGGGTTGAGTTCTTTGACTGCATGGGCCCCAAACCGAATAGTAGTAGGAAAATTGAATTGCCTGATCTGGTTAAAATCCATGGAGCTATGCCGGTTTATATGATTTCAAAATATCGTTTCTTTTCCCAATCGGTCACGACCTTGCTAAATTGCCTCCATTCCCACTCGCGGGTTGCTGTAAAATGGCGTACAAATGAATCACCAAACAATTCGATTGCCAGTTCGGATTGTTTCATCGCTTGGGTGGCAGCCCATAAATTGGACGGGAGTACACCGCGAGCAATATCCTTATACCCATTCCCTTTAGTCGGTGTCTGTAGCCTAAGTTTATGCTTAATTCCATACAACCCGCTTGCCAGACAAGCTGCCATAGCGAGGTAAGGGTTGACATCCGCACCCACTACGCGGGTCTCCAAACGAGTAGACTTGTTATTACCCGGCAAAGCCCGGAGGGCCACCGTACGATTGTCTACCGCCCAAGTCAGTGTGGTCGGGGCCCATGCTCCCTCCACCAGTCTTTTATAAGAATTGATTGTAGGGGCAAACATAGGAAGGATATAGGGCAAACAATATAACTGCCCGGCAATATACTGTTTAAACAAAGGGCTCATACCCAATTTGTCTCTGGCATTGAAAAATAAGTTATTGGAGGAATTGAGGTCCCATAAACTTTGATGTACGTGACCGCTGCAGCCCGGTAAGTTTTCGTCCCATTTTGCCATAAAAGTGGCCATGATGCCATGTTTATAAGCGATTTCTTTCACTGCTGTTTTAAAAAGAACAGCCCGGTCAGCTGCTTCCAGAATATGGGAATACGCGATAGCGGCTTCATATACACCGGGGCCTGTCTCGGTGTGTAAACCTTCGAGGGGAATATCAAATGCTTTGAGGGAATCAAACAGGGATGAAAAAAAATCATTGCGCAGGGAGGTGCGTAAAACGGAATAACCAAACATACCGGGGCTTAATGATTTGAGCCCGGTGAATTTTTTATCTACCGCGGATTGGCTGGTCTCTTCAAAATTGAACCATTCAAATTCCTGACTGAAATAAGGGGTAAACCCTGATTTTTCGGCTTCAGCGATAATTTTTTTCAACAAATTTCTTGGACAAACTTCATCCCGGTGTTCACTATTGATCACGAGATCGCATAAAAAAAATGGGATGTTATTGTCCCAGGGAATCTTTCTGAAGGTAGTTAGGTCAATTTCTGCCGGAGCATCCGGGTACCCCGTGTGCCATCCGGAATAACTGGCATTGTCATAGGCCAGATCAGCCGCGTCCCAACCGAAGACCACGTTACACACCCCCAGATTTGTTTTTACAGCCGATTTGAATTTTTCTGTGCTGATGTATTTACCCCTTAAAATCCCATCGATATCGGTGATGGCTACTTTTACTTTTTGGTCGGGGTGATCTTTAAGATAATCTTTGATTTGTTGTTCAGTCATGAGCAGGTTTCTTTTTATACAACAATTTAAAAAAGATAAAAGGTAAAATTAACAATCCCATATAAATGAAGAACAACTTCAAGTTATAATAATCAATCAACACCAAGGCGATCGCTGCAATGATCAGGGCAATTATTGGCGTAACCGGATAACCAGGAACTTTAAAAGGACGGACTGTCAAGGGGTCTTTTTTTCTCAGGATGATTAAAGAAATCATAGCTATAATATACAAGGTAAGGGCCCCCAAAACAGAAATGGTAATGATTTCACCGGTTTTATTGGTAAAGAGGGCGATGATACCGATCAGCATATTAATGACCAGGGCATTTGCCGGTGTCCTGTATTTTGGATGGATTCGACCCAACAGACCAGGGCCGTAACCTTCTTTTCCAAACTCATAGGTCGACCGGCCTGCAGCCAGGATCAATCCATGAAAAGACGCTACCAGTCCAAATAATCCTATAGTCAGCAGCATATGAAATAATAAGCTGTTATCACCAACCACCTGTCCCATCGCCAGCGGAAGCGGTGAATCCGAGGTGTCACCATCAACCCCATTCTTGAATACAATCTCTTCCCATCCCCCCACACCAACGGCAGAAATAAAAATTAGAATACACAATATGACCAGGGTCAGTATGGCCGAGCCAAATCCTTTCAATATGTCTTTTTGTGGATTTTTGGTCTCCTCAGCTACATTAGCCAATCCTTCAATGCCCAGGAAAAACCAGATAGCAAATGGCAGCGATGCGAAAACACCGGCCCATCCGTTTGGAAAAGCGTTATGCTGCAAATTTTCAACTCTAAAATGAGGAAGCGTGACCGCTGAAAATAACAACAATTCAAAAACAGCAATCATTGTGATAATCAATTCAAAAGAAGCAGCTGCCTTTACCCCGTAAATATTCAACCCGGTAAACAGGATATACGCCGTAATTGAAATCGCCAGTATCGGTACGGTCGGAAAAAATAAATTAAAATAAGCACCTATTCCGAATGCAATGGCCGGTGGGGCAAAAACAAATTCAATAATCTGGGCAATCCCGGCAATAAACCCCCAATCTTTTCCAAGCGCTTTGTTGGCATAATCAAATACACCTCCCGCTTTGGGCAGGTAACAGGCTAATTCGGCATAGGAAAAACTAAAACAAACGTATAGTATGATAATAAAGAAGGTTGCTATGGCAAGCCCCAAGGTACCACCTTCTTTTAAACCCAGGTTCCACCCAAAGTACATGCCTGAAATCACATAGCCCACTCCAAGTCCCCACAGCATCAAAGGGGTCAGCGCTTTTTTTAATTCTGGACGTTCAGGAAGTTGCATAAGGAGTTGAATTGTTTGCCGGAAGTCAATGTGAATATAGGATTTCCATCAGGAATATTTGGTACCTGACGGTATAACCTTCTAGGATGCTGAAAAATGAGAATGAATGGTCCACCCGGGATAAATAAACCATAGGATTTTGTCTTATTTAAATCCACAATCAGTTCCGGGGTTTAGCAAGGGAATAAAACCAGGGCAAACAAAGATTGGAGGTCGTATTTTATGCGGTTGACGACCTTAAATATTGACTTTCAGCATGTTAAAATATAATAATTTTTAATTCAATCCGTGCAAATATCATAGTACTGAATGAGACTGGGAGAAAAAGGTAGTGATATATTTGCGCCATGATTTTATCCATTTTTCTGCTTTTACTTGGATTTACCATTCTTGTAAAGGGGGCCGATTGGTTGGTAAAGGGCGCATCCTCCGCCGCAAAAAGAAAAGGAATTTCCAACCTGGCTATTGGTCTCACCGTGGTAGCTTTTGGAACTTCAATGCCAGAGATGACGGTCAGTGTATTAGCGGCTTTGGATGGAAAAAACGATGCTTCTTTTGGCAACGTTATCGGAAGCAATAATTTTAACCTGCTTTTTATTCTCGGGGTAGCTGGGCTCATTTTCCCTCTCGCAGTGCACCGGAATACTGTTAACAAGGAAATCCCAATTTCGCTCGGTGCTGCGTTTTTACTGTGGTTATTAGTTAATGATTCCTGGCATGGTTTGAGCGATCCGGGTATCAATATTTTATCCCGGCTGGATGGTGTTATTTTATTGCTTTTTTTCGCTGGCTTTCTATATTATGTTTATTTGAGCATAAAGCAAACCACAGGAAAAAATGCAGAAGAAGGATACCAGGATTTTACGATGGCAAAGTCCATATTAATGACCTCCCTGGGCCTCGCCGCCCTGATCGGTGGGGGTAAACTGGTCGTGGACCATGCCGTAATCATTGCCCAACATTATGGCTGGAGCGAAAAATTGATCGGATTGACTATCCTGGCCATCGGAACTTCCCTTCCTGAATTAGCAACTTCTTCGGTTGCGGCTTATCATAAACACGATGATATAGCGATAGGAAATGTAGTAGGTTCTAATATATTTAATATCCTGTTTATTCTGGGATTCACCGGACTCGTTCGACCAATCCCATATAATACGGACATGAACCGCGACATTTACGTTTTGATCATCGGTACCATCGCCCTGGTAATGTTTTTGTTCATCCTTCCCGTGCACAAATTGGATAGATGGAAATCGTTTTTAATGCTGGTTGCGTATATTTTCTATACCATTTATCTTATCAGGTTGGGATAGACTAGTCAGGCACCCCGCAGGCAGAATAAACGACTCTGGTAATTTATCCTGTCCTGTTTGGGACCAGTAATCGATAAAAAACTTAAAAGTACTCCCGGGTGCTTTAGGACGCTTTGGTCAAATGGCGAATGCCATGACTAAGGCACAGGTGATTCTATAAGAAATTTTTTACCAATATGAATTGCTTACGGCACAAGCCTAACCATTAGGCATAATCATACTACAAAAATGTATGGGGGAAGCTGAGGCAAGGTATGTACCTGGAAATAAGGACCTATCCTTTCGGGTCGCTTTCATTTGCAAAAATAACACTGCTATTACGTACCATGGATATTCCAATCCTACGAGGTGTATGACAAATTGCAGGTTTAAAGAATTTGAATAAAACGAGACCTGGAAGTCCGCCTGGCCAAGACGGACAGGGTTTTTAGTTGGTTTAATGAGGTTTCAAACCCTGTCCGCCGACAGGCGGGCTTCCAGGTCTTGTAAAAAAATCCAAA
>JAWXBI010000097.1:0-8495 GCA_034439915.1 Saprospiraceae bacterium
GCAATCGTTACGGTAAACGTAGTCACCTGAGTTACTGTGGCAATGGGATTGGCCGCATTGGCATTATTTAAAAATTGAGCAGGGCTCCAGGTGTACTTCAATGCAGGATTACCGGCAGGGTTCAATCCTATACCCTGCCCGGAACAAGCAATTATCGTGTCTTTAATATTCTTTATCGCATCGCCCAGCAGGATGATGACTTTAACTTGTTTAGTTATAAAACAACCTCCATGCAGGGTATCTGTAATCCTGGCAGTATAAACTGTGGTAAAATTTAATGTAGCCGTTGGATTCGCTATCAGGGGATTGTTTAGTCCGGTAGACGGAGTCCATTCGTACCTGAATCCCGGATTACCTGAGGGATTTAGTGCGACGGGGACACCGGCACAAGCCGACACACTATCTTTTAATTTATTCAATTCCTCAATGATGGGGATACTCAGTTTTACTGTTTTAGTGACCTGGCAATTATTGAAGCGGATATCAGAAATCGTTACGGTAAATACAGTGGGCACCGTAATCGTTGCCACTGGATTTATTTTTGTAGCATCGTCCAGAAGGTTTGCAGGTGACCACAGGTATTTGAGATTGGGATCGGCTTTTCCATTTGGGTTCAGGTTTACGCCCACATTGGTGCAGGCAGCCAGGCTATCCGGAATTACTGCGGCTGCAATTTTGGAAGGAAGAATGACCACCAATTGTTTGCTCAATACACAGGTATCTGTTGGATTGGTGATCACAACGGTAAACCGGGTAATGATATCTACTTTTGCTATTGGGTTTGCCGATGTCGGATTATCCAGAAATTGAGCAGGCGTCCAGGTATATTTCAATTTGGTACTTCCTCCCGGATTCAGTGGAACCCCTATACCGGCACAAGCGAGTACGGTATCTTTAATTCGCTGAATCTCATCACTCACCGGAAGGACTACAACTATTGTATGTGTACCCAAACCTATGCCCGTATTGACATCAAAGATGTCGGCGATGAAGGTACGCGGAGAATCCACGACAAACATCGGGTTGGGAATATTGAGATCGTTGAGTTTAGAATTTGGCCTCCATTTATAAGAGTATAGTGGATTGGCTTTTGGATTTATTCGAAGGGCTAACTCCTTACAACCCGCTATGGTATCCCGAAGTTGAATACACGGGAGCAAACCCAGGCTGATGGTTTTGCTGATAGAGGGGGCACAATCATCAGTAGTCGACAAAGTCACTGTATAATTTCCTGCCTTTGCATAGGTGTGCGCAGGTTCCCTTTCAGTAGAGGTAGATCCATCACCAAAATTAAACAAGTAATTGGTCAGCTGGTCGCTTAGATTGACCACTTTTACACTCAGGGATCCGCAGGTATTGGTCAGTATAAAATTGAGATTGGGTTTGGTCAGTGATCGTATAAGTATAGAATCCCGGCTGGTACATCCGGTTTTATTATCGACGGTCACGAATAAATACACCGACTGGTTTACATTGGATTTGATGACGGGCTCTGGAGTATTTGCTCCACGGAGTATAAGGGGACTGGGGTCCCAGGTATAGGTATATTTCCCTTTGATCGAATCGGAAAGGATAAAGTTTATTTTTACGGTATCCCCGGTGCACACATCCCATTGGTCCCGGTGATCACCCGGGTTCAAAAATGAAGTAATAAAAGTCTTGGATTGAGTGGCTTCGCATCCATTCCCATTTTCCCTAATGGTGAGCCTGACGGTGGCTGATACAGTATTGGGAATAATTATTACCGGGTTTTTCAAGGTAGAAGTCTGTGTCTGATTGGAATAGGTAATTGTCCACAGATAAGTGGCCGTTGGGTCTAAACCCGTACTCTGGTCAATCAAAAACAGGGTCAGGTTTCCATTGACACAAGTCCCCGGTTGGGTGATAAATTTAGCCTGGATTGAAGCGCTGGACTTGAGGTGGATAAAATGAAAAGCGGTGTCAAAACAAGCACTGTCTTTGGTAATGACGAGGGCCACTTTATAAAACCCGGTATCGGTATATTGATAAGTAGGGTTAGCCAGGTCACTGGTTGCATTTTTATTCCGGTCAAAGTCAAAAAACCACTTGGTCTTGTCGGCATTAGTGCTGTTTTCGCTTTTAAAATTGACGGTGAGATTATCACATTGCAGGGTTGGTGCATCAATTTTGGCGTCGATCAGATTGGCACAATCGATCACATTTACTTCAAAATCGCGGTAAACCGTGCCAATCAATTTTCCCTTCCGGTATTCTTCCACTTTTAAACCTAAAACATAAACTCCAAGCGTGTTGGGCTGGGCAAAGATCTCACCAGTTTTGGCATCGATACGAAAGGGGTCCCCTCCCATCATATCGTTTTCACTATAAGGTGCGATCCAACTGACTGGTTTAAAATCAGGTTTGTTGGGCGGTTGGGGTTTAGGAAATGATTTGGTAGCACCCGTAAAAGGGGTCCACAACTTGTAAACCAGAGAATCTCCATTTGGGTCGGTGGCATTGTGCACCATGGTAAATGGTTTGCCGGCACAAATATAGGTTGGTGCCCACCGGGTAAATTGTGGTGCGCTGTTGCATTCGGTCATCGCCTCTTCCGAAATAAAAGTGACCCAGGATGCCCCGGTCAGGAGGGGTTCCTGGATATTTTGAATCGGCATGTTCCGGCAACATCTTTGATACATGAGATAATATCCTCCGGATCTGAAAGGCAGGTTGATGGTTCCTTTATAGGTTGTTTCATGCACACAGACACTCCTGACTCCCTGTAGGGTGCAAAGGTCTTCCCTGATTTCATTAAGGGTATCATCCAGGTTCAATTTTAGCAACAACTGGCCTTTAGTACCCAATTGCCCTAATAATTCACCAGTCCTATCGAAAATTCCGATGGAAGCCGGATTATCGAAATAAGCCTCGGGGTCGCCATTAAAACAATCCCGGCGCATGACCACAGTGACTTCATAAATATCTTTAGCAATACACCGATAGGAAATGCTACCACCTACAATGTGCGTAGCCTGGGCATAATGACCCCATGCCATAAGCACCAGAGTAATAAAGCTCCTTAGTATAGCCTTGCTTTTATCCTGCATAGAAGGGATATCGATTTTGTTCATGGTACTTACTATTTATGTGGTTTGACTTCGACGATTTCCACTCTTCGCTCCTGGGATGCATCCAGGCTGAATATCGAAAGTCTTTGGTTAGCAATATTGTCTGGCACTCGTCTGGGCGCTGTGGTCTCACCAAATGATTTTTCAGCAATCCTGAGCTGGCCATTATTGAGGAAGTTGGCTAATACCCCGTTTTGATATTTTAAAAACTCATTTTTAACACTGAATATCCGACGCTGGCCCAGGATCAGGTTATATCGTTCAGAAGCCCTGGGGCTGGCATAACCCCGAAGGAATACTTCAAATTTATCTCCACGGTTTAGCATACCGATCAGAATGTCGAGAAACCGCGACAAGTCATTATTCCCTTTTTTCAACCGATCGTTAAAAAAGGTTTCGTAGGTCTGGTCGCTTTCCGGAATTTCCTCCTGTTTCAGTTTGCTGGCCCATTGGTCTTTGTATTCTTCTTTACGCGCATAATATGGTGGGTACGTTTCACTATACAACTTATCGGTTCGGGGTTTATACGAACGGATATCCGGTTGATCATTATCGAAAAACAGGATCAGCGGCAGGAAGGAATAGATGTCTCCAATATCCAGGAACATTTTTTCGGTAATTGTATTTGCATTAATTGGACGGGTATCCAGGAATAATGTACTGGGATTATATCCTTTCTTATTGGCGATAATGCGGTACTGCCTCCCCCGGATCAACGGAAAATTAAAATCGTTGCCATTCAGATTGATCTTTGAAACGATTGAACTATCATGTTGATCTATCATTGTTACTTCTGCACCCTGCAAGGCTTCCTGGGTCTTTTTATCAAAGGTCAGTACATTTAAATCGATCTGATCGGTTTCCAGATATACCTTCCTGGTCATTTTCTGGGAACGGCTGATGCCAAAGGTTGAAAGGCTGACGGTATCCGGTCTGTATTTTTCTTTTTCCGCCGTGATTAGGTAATCCTTATTCCGCTCCAGTTTAAAAAGAAAATCATTGGCCGTTGGATTGGTGAGCACGATATCCGGTGTATTTGGCACCGTCAGGTTTTTCAGTTTTACCGTAGCGCCTATCAATGCTTCCAGCGTGTTTTTGTCAAATACGGTTACTTCCAATTCAATATCAGTCGGCACCAGGTCAATATTATAGATATCATAACAACAGGCTTCCTGGAGGGCATCCAGATAAGCGGAACCTACCCTGTTAGAGGACATTAAGCCTTTGTGACCATCCTCTGACAAGGTAAAATAAACATCGTTGAAACTACTGTTGATAGGCACACCGGTATGTTCAGGTTCATCCCAGGTATTATTTTTTAAAATAGATTTATACACATCAAAACCTCCCAAACCAATATAGCCTTCCGAACTAAAATAAAGTTCTTGCAACGGTTTATGAAAAAAAGGAGTGATATCATTCTCTGCCGTATTGACCCTGGCCAGATTTTGCGGAGCAGAAAAGGAACCATCGGAGTTTAAAGTAGCAAACCAAATATCCAGTTTACCCTTGCCGCCGGTGCGGTCTGAAACCCAGTATAAAACCTCCTCCTGAGTCCGGTAGTTTACCCCTAAATTCGGTTGGGTATTGGTAAATCCCGTCAGGTTAATCGGATCAGGTAATTTGATGACTTCTCCGTATGCACCATTTGACCAATCGCGGTAATACAAATCGCAGCGGATATCAAATGCATTGGTGTATTCACAAAGGTTAAAGTACATCCTTCCGCTTTTTTCACTGATGGCAGTATGGGCCGTATGACTCAAAGGATTATTGATGCCACTCAGCGCATCGCTGGCTACTCCGTTGACCGACAACAATAAATTGGAAAAAGTACGTTTGGGATAAGACTGATCAGCAGGCAACTCAAATCTCAACGAAGAATAAAATAAACTATCTCCTTTCCGGAAGGCACCGAACTCCGAATACGGTGTATTGATATCATCCCCCAGACGGTTGATTTTGATGTTTTCCATAGTCTGATTAACCTGGGTAATAGCCCAGTCACAGGCTTTGATTTCTTTATCTGCTTTTTGGGTGAAATAGGGATTTTCATTGGTATTTTCCGTCAGGTACATTTGATAATCACCTTTCGCCTGCGTATAGTTACCCTGTCGTTGCCGCATCTCGGCGAGGTAAAATTTATCGAGGGGATACGTATCGTTTTTATCCAGATTGATTACCTTTTGATAATATTGTTCCGCTACTTTATACGAATTGATATATCGTGCAGCTTCTGCCGCTCCGTGCAAACGATCAATTTTTGTACTATCAAATTCCAGGGCATTCAGATTGTATATCAAAGCTGAATAATAATCCTTAGCCGCTGCAGCTTCCGTGGCCGCTTTCACATAGGCCTTATAAGTCTGGCCTTGCGCTATCAGGCATACCGTCAGGGAAAACAAAAACGGAATAACTTTTTTCTTCCAGTTCATAATCTTCATGGTTTAGAATATCGGACAAGCTTTGAATTGACTCAATGGCTTAACTTTAGTAATGATATAAAGTAAAGAGATTTCGGGTCCCCCTCGCCGGTTGGTTACCGTTTTGAATGCTGAGGTATTGACATCATAACTGATACCAAGTTGTAATTCATTCATATAAACGTGTAATGCCGGCCCAATCGCATCCTTAAACCGGTACATGCCGTACACACCGACGGCGAAATCTTTTCCTCTTTTCTGGTTGAGATAAAATTTGGGGCCGGCCCCCACTATAAACTCCCGGTAAGGCTTTTGGAACTGGGCTATTCCATGCATCAGGATGTCCACCGAGTTGGCGACCTTACCCTGCAGGAGGCCACTGATCGCAACGCGAACCGGTAATTTTACAGATTTATCATCCGTATAAAACGGATTCCTTGGATTATTGAGGTGGAAAGCAGCAAATCCGATATCCGCTTTGGTACGGCTGGATTTTTGAAAACGATAATTGATCCCTGCTGAAAAGTCGGGCACAAATAAAGCCCTCCGGTCAAAAGATTCGGTAATGGCCCGGGTAGGATCAAATTTTGCACCATCAAACTGTTCATCAAAAGTGAGATCATCCAGTGAAAATGCCCTTCGTGAAAAAGCCAGTTGGGCGCCAAGGGTAAGAAAAGAAGATTTATTTACCGGCATTGAATAAGACCCATTCAGACCCAGGGTGCCCAGACTCAATTCTGAATCCCCCGCCCGATCGTAATTAAATACCACCCCGGCTCCAAAAAAGCCGGTCTTATCCCTTTTCCTGTAAAGTTTCATATCATAGGCACCGGTAACTGTCATATAGGGGATTGGAAGTACCTTCCATTGATTCCTGTAATTCGCTGCCATACGGACATCTCCGTTAAAAATACCGGTGAGGCCCGGGTTTATATTTACATGGGCATTATAAAACTGGGTGTAATGCAGGTCCTGCGAAAATATAATATTAGGTGTTAAAATAAATAAACCCATCACCCAGGCTAGTGTAAATAATATTCGTTTCATTAATTTTAATTTATATTAATATAAATTTAAATGTATATTAAGTTGACCAACAAAATAATATATTTTATTACCTCGTTTTTAGAAAATTCATATTATAATCTTCAAAAACCGTGCTAAAAAAATATTAAGGTGTAGTTGCCCAGAAGCACTTCACGGATTGAGTATCCACTACGTTTTAACGAATTGGTAACTATTTTAGTCTAAATGCATTAACCTAAAATTTCAGTTAATAGCCATATAATTTTTTACCTGCAGCTTCATATTTGTCTCCAGGCACCCATCGGGGCTTATTTTTCATACCGGCCACGTTCCAGGCAGTTAATACAAATGCTTTAGTAAACAGATTGAGATAAGCATAGCTGATGTTATCCGGATTATCGATGGCCTGATGATAATACTTGGTAATAGCAGCGTCAAAGGTTTTAAAACCTGAACCAAAAGTGGGTGCGGGTATACCTAAAATCGCAAAACTCACATTATCCGAGCGGTCAAATAATCCCTGCTCCGGGGCCGGATCTGCCACTGTGCTCAATCCAAATGCTGCACAAGATTCATTGATCTCTTTGGCAGCCCCTACCCGATTGAGGCCAATAACTGCTACCAGGGTAGTATCAGAATATCCCGCCCCATCTGAGTTGAGATTAAATATGACTTTATTCCAGGGTAATACCGGATGAGCGGCAAGGTATTTTGATCCCAATAACCCCATTTCTTCCGCGTTCAATGCTGCCAGCAGGATCGACCGTTCCGGGGGATTTTTACTAAAAAACCTGGCAGCAGCCAGAAGGCTTACGGTACCCCAGGCATTGTCACGTGCCCCGTTCCATATCGTATCCTTGTCAATGACTTGTCCGGCTCTCACCCCTACATGGTCAAAGTGTGCGGTCAACAAGACGTACTCATCCCTGAGCTTTTTATTTTTACCCGGGATCATGCCAATTACATTATCTGCTTTTACCGGTCCGGAACTCGCTCCGGAGGTATTGATCTCAATCGAAAGCGTTTTCCCTTTTTCAAAGGATGGTTTGTTGCCCGTGGGAAGCTGTGCCCAGGCATGGAATATTTTCCCCGGCATCCCGGATGATCCTTCCATTACTTCCAGGCGCTCTTTGCTGAAATAATTTCTAAAAAAATTCCAGGGTATCGTCAGACTATAGATTTCGATCAATCCGATGGCGCCCTGTTCTCTGGCAAATTTGCGTTTGGTAGTCATGGAGGCAAAAATTTCCTGCGGCGAGCCTCCCTGGGGCAGGCCCCCTTGCACAATGACATATTTGCCTTTAATATCCAGTCCGGAATAATCATTTCGGTTGGTAGTTTCATCGATCCATCCATAATCCGCATAGATTGCTTCTCCTTTTTGCTGTATGGATCCACCGTCCAGGATGACCAGGTTATTGCCGACACTGTATTGGGCTCCTAACAAATTCATCGTACCGCTTTGAGGGGGTATAAATTTTTGAAATGGGATAGCTTGAAAATAGTTGGCCATTCCGGGCACCACTTTAACGCCGGCTGCCCGGAAGGCATCAGCTATGTACGCTGCGGCATCCTGATTGCCTGCCTCCCCTGTTTTCCGGCCTTTCAACAGGTCAGAAGCCAGATACATCATATCGGCACGGACAATCTCCGGCAATATTTTTTTGTTGATTTTATTTACTATTTTCTGCGCTTCTCCGGATAGAGCAGAAAAAAATAAACTGAATAACAGGATCCAACGGATATAATTTGTCATGGGATGTCAATTGATTTTAAGAATTTTGCAAAATTATAATTAATCAAACATGGATCTTGAAAAATTATTGGGAATTGGCTCCAGGATAAAACATCCAGCCTATGGAGAAGGAGTCATCATCAGGCTGCATGCCATTGCTTATGACGTATGTTTTATTCAGTACGGGGTCAAAAGTGTTGGTAAAGAATATACCGCCTGGGA
>JAWXBI010000098.1:0-3142 GCA_034439915.1 Saprospiraceae bacterium
GGATAGGAGGCATTGGCAAGAAATAGGGGATATTGATACCAAAGGACATGAAGAGCAATCTGAAATGGTAAAACGTATACCGGAATTATTTGAACGGATAATTGAAACTTTAGATATAGCTTTTGAAAGAGGTATCAAAAAAATTAAAATTGTAACAGACCATGGATGGTTGTTGTTGCCTGGAGGACTACCCAAAACACAACTTCATGCCGGTTTGACAGAAACCCGGTGGGGAAGATGTGCATTGATAAAAGAAGGAGCCGCGACCGATTTAATGCATTTACCATGGCGTTGGAATCCTTCTATATTTATAGCTTATGCTCCGGGTATTTCTTTCTTCAAAGCCAATGAGGAATATGCACATGGAGGCATTTCAATGCATGAATGTTTAATCCCAAACATGATCATTGAGCATCCAGGTTTAGAGAGTGAGGAAGCAGAGGTGAAAGTAGTTAGATGGATAAACTTAAAATGCATCATTGAAACCAACGAAGTACCGGACAATTATTCTGTGGATATCCGCACTAAATATAATGATGTCAAGACCTCTATTGTTTTATCAAAAAATAAGACCTTGAATGGCAATACCGTATCACTGATGGTCGACGACGCAGCGGAATCTCAAGCAGCAACCATTGTATTGTTGGATGAAAACGAGCGAATAATTGATAAAAAACCAACCACAGTAGGTGGATAAAAATAAACAGGACATGGAATTAGATAATATTGACCGCATAGCCGCAAAAGCCTTTGAAGGTTTTATTGTAAGAAAAGATTTACTGGAGCAGTTTCGCAAAACTTATCCAGTACCGACTTATGTGATAGAATTTTTGTTGGGAAGGTATTGCGCTACAACGGATGAAAAAGAAATTCAGGAGGGTTTGGAAATTGTAAAAAGGCAATTACAGGACCGAACGGTCAGAACTGGTGAAGAAGAGTATTTTAAATCCAAAGCAAGGGAGCAAGGCTCGATTAAATTAATCGATATTATTACCGCAAAGTTGGATACAAGTTCTGATAGTTATATAGCTACTTTGCCTAGTTTGCAATTGAACCGGGTGCGGATTTCACCAGAATTAGTAAACGCAAACGATAGAATGCTTACAGGAGGCTTTTATTCTGAAATTCAATTAGAATATGATGCGGCTATCGCGCAGGAAAATAATGGTCGTCCATTTGGTGTAGCCAATATTAGACCTATACAATTATCTCAACGTAATGTATTAGATGATTTATACAAAGGAAGATCATTTTTTACTTTAGAAGAATGGAAAGACTTTTTAATACGAAGTGTGGGAATGGAGCCATCAAGTCTGTCTGAAAAAGCTAAAAACGTGCTATTTACCAGAATGATTCCCTTTGTAGAACGCAACTACAACCTGATTGAATTGGGACCAAAAGGAACGGGCAAGTCACATCTCTATCAGCAGATATCTCCTTATTCCCATTTGGTCTCTGGCGGTAAAGCAACGGTAGCCAGAATGTTTGTAAATATGACCACCGGAGAAAGAGGTCTTGTATGTAAGTACGATGTAGTATGCTTCGATGAAGTATCGGGTGTTTCTTTCGATCAGAAAGATGGTGTAAATATTATGAAGGGATATATGGAGAGTGGTGAATTTAGCAGAGGAAAAGAGCCTATTCGGGCAGACGGTGGTGTAGTAATGGTAGGTAATTTTGATGTGGATGTCGAACATCAGCAGCGTATTGGTCATCTTTTTGGCCCACTACCTCAGGAAATGAGAGATGATACTGCTTTCATGGATCGTATTCATGCGTATGCTCCGGGGTGGGATTTTCCCAAATTAAATAAGTCCTATTTTACTCTTCATTTCGGATTGGTCAGCGATTTTTTAGCTGAATGCTGGACAAGATTAAGAGATACAAGTCGTATATCCTCTGTCTTGCCCTTCATTGATTATGGCGGAGCATTGAGTGGGCGGGATACTACTGCCGTAAATAAAACATTAAACGGATTATTGAAATTGATGCAACCTAATCCTGAAGCGCCTATTTCGAAAGAATTATTGGAATGGGCAGTTAAGATAGCTTTGGAATATAGAAGAAGAGTGAAAGAACAACAAAAACGAATTGGATCAGCAGAGTTCAGAAATACCCATTTCAGTTATCGAATGGGCGAGGATGGAGTAGAGACTTTTGTGACCACCCCGGAAATCCACAGCGAAAATACAATAAGTGAGGATCCTCTACCACCAGGTCAGATATGGACTTTAAATGCCGGAGGTCAGGAAGAAATGACTGGTTTGTATAAAATAGAGATTAATTCAGGACCAGGTTCTGGAGTTAAAATCCTGAATAAACCGGCGCCACCTCAATTTCAGGAAAGTGTGCGATTTGCGGAGCAGAATTTATACAGCAAGAGCAGGGAACTTATTGGTGACCGCGATCCACGATCACATGAGTTTTCGGTGCAATTAAGAGCTTTCGATGCTTCAAAAAGTGGGAATGGAGTGGGTATAGCGGTATTAATTGGACTTTGTAGTTCTATACTTGAAAAAAACACCAAAGGTGGTCTTGTTATAGTCGGACAACTGAACCTCGGGGGCTCATTGGACTTAATATACAATGCTGTAAACCTGGCTGAATTAGCTGTGGAGAAAGGGGCTACAACATTATTGGTACCGTTGAATGCAAGAAAACAATTAAATGATCTTTCTGACGATATGGTCACCAAAATAAATATTCAGTATTATACGGATATTAAAGATTGTTTGGTGAAGGCGTTGATGGATTAGGTTTCTCAGTTTTAAATTAATAATTAGTCTAAAATTCAATTAAAGTATGAAAGAATATATAAAAAATCCATCAAATAGTTGGGATGTTTACAAAAACATGCTTATACAAGCTGATGAATTTTTGAAGACTCTGGAGATCAAAAATGGATCATCTTTTTATCTATTGCTTCATGAGATTATTTGGCATCGCGGATTGGACCCCGTAAGATGTATTTTGTTGAATAAGGAATTGATAATAAAAAATAAAAGCTTCAATTTTACATTTTTATAATCTGAATTTTTTAAAGATCTTAGATTCAAGTAGTAAATGCAACTTTATAGAGGGAAATAGAGTCAGAATATTTTTTTCAAAAGAGAGAGGTTAAAAATCAACCCCCCTCCTCTGA
>JAWXBI010000099.1:0-19487 GCA_034439915.1 Saprospiraceae bacterium
ATTGCTCATGAAATACAAAACCCGTTAAACTTCGTGAATAATTTTTCTGAAGTAAACACAGAATTGATAGATGAATTACAAGAAGAAGTTGGTAAAGGAAATTACGAAGGTGTAAAAGCAATTGCAAATGATATAAAAGAAAACTCTCAAAAAATCAATCATCACGGAAAACGTGCCGGTGATATTGTAAAAGGCATGCTGCAACATTCACGTTTAAGCTCAGGTCAGAAAGAACCAACAGATATCAATGCTTTGTGCGATGAATATTTACGATTAAGTTATCACGGCTTAAGAGCAAAAGACAAAGACTTCAACGCTGATTTTAAAACAAATTTTGATAAATCAATAGGAAACATAAATATTATTCCTCAGGATATAGGAAGAGTGTTATTGAACATACTTGCGAATGCTTTTTACGCAGTTAATGAGAAAAGCAATCTTTTGGTTAAACTAGAGGGGTATACTAAAACTCATGGCTACAAAGAATTAGAGCTTGACTCCCCTTCCGGGGACGGGGGTGATGCAGCTCTTAAAGAATTATGGATGCAACCCCCTGCCCCCGATCTTAGATCTAAAGGCGAGAAATACTCTTCACAATACCAACCCACCGTCTCCCTTTCCACCAAAAAAATTAATGATAAAGTTGAAATAACAATTACCGACAATGGCAACGGTATCCCTCCTCATATACTAGATAAAATATTCCAACCCTTTTTTACGACTAAACCGACTGGTCAAGGGACCGGATTAGGATTGAGTTTAGCTTATGATATTATTAAAGCACACGGAGGTACAATTTCAGTTAAGACAAATTATTATCCTCCTGGCGGAGAAATAACTGTAAACAGTAAAGTCGCAGATCCCGGCTCATCCGGGAAAGGAGAGGGGACAGAAATCACAATCAAATTACCCATTACTTAAATTGATAAGATGAAATTATTACTAAAAATAGTGCTGATTTTATTAACGCCGGCATTCGCCAAAGCACAGACCCGGCAACAAATGGACAGCGCCTATTTTATACTTCAGCATGCAGCGAATGACACTGTCCGTATGGGTGCTTGTTCCATGCTGGGAAGTATTTATGATGATATAAACGCCGATAGTGGTCTGTATTATTGTAACAAAGGGATAGCTATTGCCGAAAAACTCGACTTACAATTAAACAAGGCTATGATGATGGCATTTATGGCTTGGCCGCTCATGAAGACGGGAAATTATCCCGAGGCACTCAGGGTAATAAATCAGGGATTGGAAATTGCCGAAGATCCTTCCAACGAGAAAAAAGTAGGATACCTGCAAAAAGGACAAACCCTGCAAATTTACCGGCTTGCTGTAATCGGCGTACTATATACAGCCCTTGAGAGCCTTTACGGCTATGTCGGTAACTATGAAAAGCAAATTGCAATTGCCCATGAAGCAATTCCGCACTTGGAAGCAGCAAGAGATACTTTCAACCTTGCTGGACTATACCCTGACATTGGTGACAGTTATCTAAAACTGAATAAGCCCGATTCGGCCCTTTTCTATCAACAGAAGTCACTGTATTATTATTCAAAGTTACCTTTTGACGCCAAAAAGTTTGAAGGCGGTACGTATACATCCATAGGCACCATCTATGAGCAAATGGGAAACATTGATCTCGCCTGGGAAAACTATCAAAAAGCTATACAGGTTAGTGAGCAGCATGAAAATCCCCGGCATACCGGAAATGCATGTCTTCTATTAGCCAGTCTTTATCAATCGTTAAATGAAGCAGATTCTGGTTTTCATTATGCCAAAAAAGCTCTTGAAGCTTTTACGCAGGGTGGCTACAAAAAGGAAGTAGCCATTGCTTGCCGGATTATCTCAGACTATTACCATGACCAAAAAAATACAGATAGCTCTTTTGCTTATTTAAGACTGGCTACATTATCAAATGACAGTCTTGGCAGCGTAGAAAAGAAAAGACTCCAGGAATTCCAGGTGGCAGCATTTAATCAGCAATTAGCGTTGCAGCAACAGGAGCAAGAGAGAATTAAAAAGGAGGGTAATCTAAAAACGATTGCCATCATAGCGTTGATAGCCGTATTCAGTACTATAGGATTGTTACTTTACCGCAACAATCGTCAAAAGCAAAAAGCAAATCATACACTGCAGGGTAAAAACAGTGAGATAGAGCAAGCGTTTAATGAATTAAAATCCACCCAATCCCAACTCATCCAATCCGAAAAAATGGCCAGCCTGGGTGAACTTACTGCCGGCATTGCCCATGAAATTCAAAACCCGTTGAATTTTGTGAATAATTTTTCTGATGTCAATACTGAATTATTAGTTGAATTAAAAGGAGAATTGGCAACAGGCAATAAGCAACAAGCAATTGAGATAGTTGATTCTATTAAAGAAAACGAAGAAAAAATCAATCATCATGGCAAAAGAGCAGATGCAATTGTAAAAGGAATGTTGCAACACAGCCAGGCAGTCTCAGGTAAAAAAGAACTCACAGATATCAATGCGTTGGCGGATGAATATATGAGGCTTTGTTATCACGGTTTGCGGGCCAAGGACAAGAATTTCAATGCTACTATCAAGACTGATTTTGATGAAGGAGTTGGTTTGATCAATATCATTCCTCAAGATATCGGCAGGGTGATTTTGAATTTAATCAACAATGCGTTTTACGCCGTTAACGAAAAATCCAAATTTTATGGTACGGCTGCTGTGAATGCCCGCCTGAACGAATCATTCGGGCAGGAAAAAAAGCAAAAGAATATCGAAGGCTATGAACCAACTGTTTCTATAACTACAAAAAAGATTGGCGATAAAGTTGAGATCAGTGTGAACGACAACGGCAACGGCATTCCACAAAAAGTATTGGATAAAATTTTTCAGCCCTTCTTCACCACCAAACCAACCGGGCAGGGGACTGGATTGGGATTGAGTTTGAGTTATGATATTGTAAAAGCGCACGGAGGTACCATTACAGTTAATACAAATTATTATCCCCCTGGCGGGGAAATAAAAGTGAAAACAAAGCCCGCCCGTGCCGGTACGGACGGGGAGGAAGAAGGAGCTGCATTTATCATTTCGCTTCCGGTTGGTTGAATACCATCTGCCAAGTAGAAAAAAGTATGATCGATTTCAAGAACCGCGGAGTTTCGTAAGAAATGGCATTTGTTGACTGATTTAGAAATTTTTATACATTTAAATCCACAAAAAGCATGCCTTTTATGGAATACAATCTATATTTGTCTAACAGCTTAAGAATATGATGATAGAAAGGACACTGCTGAAAACACTTGAAAAAAGGATTGACCACAAAAAAGGCGCTGATCATTTTTGGCCCACGCCAAGTAGGAAAAAGTACTTTGGTAAAAGCACTTGCCAATAAGTTGCAAAAAGAATTTGAGTACTTCAATGGCGATAGTGCAGTAACAAAATCATTGTGGAAAATTGAAAACATAGAAACACTCAAACAAAGTTTTGGCAATAAGAAAGTAGTGATTTTGGATGAGGCTCAAATGATTGAGCACGTAGGCTTGATTTGCAAACAACTCATCGATGCCGACCTCGGAATTCAATTTGTTATCACAGGCTCTTCTTCGCTCACCATTGCCGACAAAACCCAGGAACCATTAACGGGTCGCAAATGGGAATATTTTTTATACCCCATAAGCAGTGCTGAACTAATAGCTCACCAAGGCATACCGAAGTTTATAGAACTCAGCCCGCAGTATTTGGTCTATGGAATGTACCCCGAAGTGGTTACCAATATTCTTGATGCCAAGGAAATCCTCAGCAACATTGCCAGTAGTTATTTATACAAAGATGTGTTGTCGTTGGTGGGAATAAAAAAGCCACAACTTTTAGAAAAAATCTTAAAGGCGTTGGCTCTGCAGGTAGGCAGTGAAGTGTCGCTCAACGAGCTGGCCACGCTGATTTCGGCAGATGTAAAAACAGTGGATAGTTATATTTATTTGTTAGAGCAAGTATTTGTAGTGTTCAGGTTGGGTACCATCAGCGGAAACGAACGAAACGAAATAAGCACCAAAAAGAAAATTTATTTTTATGACAACGGCATAAGAAATGCACTGCTTGGAAATTTTGCCCCCGTGGCCACCCGGCAGGATGCAGGTGCGCTGTGGGAAAATTTTTTAATTACCGAACGAAAAAAACTATTGCAATACAATGGCTTTCATGGCCGCACCTACTTCTGGCGAAACAAGCACCAGGCAGAGGTAGATTATGTGGAGGAGATTGATGGGAAAATCTATGCATACGAATTCAAATGGAACCCATTAGGGAAAGTAAAATTCCCTGCCTTCTTTCTAGAAAAGTATAAACCGATAGAAACAAAAGTTATTCATCAAGAAAACTTTTGGCAATGGCTTTCTGTGTACCCGTATTGAGTAAAAAGAAATATAAAAAACAAACAAAGAAAAAGATATTCATTTTACTGATGCTGTTTAATGCCTGCTATTGTTCATTTGCTCAAAACCGATTTACCGACAGCCTTATGCTGCAACTGAAGTACGTCAAACATGATACTACCCGTGTTTTCTTGATGGGGAGGATGTGCAACATGTACCGTTACACAAATCTGGACTCAGCATTTATTTATGGAAACCTGGCATTGAAACTGGCTCAGAAAATAAAGTTTGTAAGAGGGGAGTCTTATGTATTGAACAGATTGGCGATTATGAACAGGGAAATAGGAGACTTTCCAAAAGCAATGGACAAGCCTTGCAAGCCTTGAAAATGGCAGAAGAAAATAATTTCCTGGTAGAAAAGTCAAGATGGCAGCGAATAATGGGGCTCCTGTACAGAGACTTAAAGGAATATCCTAAAGCGCTTGAATTCTCACAACAATCATTAAGAAATAGTCTTAAAATAAAAGACAGTATTGGAATAGCATATGCAGTATTAACTATCGCAAATTACTTCAACGAAGTAAACCGGTAGATTCAGCACTCTTCTATGCACAATCTGTCGCAACGTTGATAAAGTTTACCCCTGAAAACGAACCAGACTTTTTCAATGTGATGGGAATTATTCAAATAAAAAAAGGTAATTAGAGTATAGCTAAAAAATACTTATTGGAGGGAATTCAAAAATGTGAACGAAACAATAATTTTAGAACTGCATCATTTATTCATGCCGACCTGGCAAAATTGTATAGTCAAAACAAGGATATAGATTCAGCCATTATACATGCTAAGTGGGTCTTCAAAATGCACAAGTTGGACCGTTTAATGTTGGCTTTTTACGCAACGGCACTATTCTTTCAGAGCTGTATGACTCTATCAATCCCTAAGAGGCGCTTCGTTACTACAAAATTGCGGGATCTGCAAAAGAAAGCTTGTATGGTGCTGGTAATTTACAAGTAATACAGGACCTCGTTTCAAAAGAAGAAGCAAGGCAAAGGGATATTGAAGCGGCTAAGGCCGATTACCAAAATCGCTTAAGTCAATATGGTTTACTTGGAGGCTTATGCGTGATTGTAATAATTGCATTATTTCTTTATCGCAATGCAAGGCAACAACGAAAGGCAAATACTTTATTAGCAACTGAAAAGCAAAAAGTAGAGACCACTTTGCATGATTTAAAACAAACCCAGTCCCAACTCATCCAATCCGAGAAAATGGCAAGCCTTGGTGAGCTCACTGCCGGCATTGCCCCATGAAATTCAAAACCCGTTGAACTTCGTAAATAATTTTTCCGAAATCAATAAAGAATTAAATGAAGAGCTGAAGGGTGAAAGGTGAAAGGAATGAAAAGCTGGAAGAAGATCTATTGAATGATTTGACGGCTAACCTGTATAAAATAAATCATCATGGTAGGCGGGCTGATGCTATAGTCAAAGGGATGCTTCAACATAGCCGGGCGGGTAGTGGTAAAAAAGAACTCACAGATATCAATGCGTTGGCGGATGAATATTTAAGGCTTTGTTATCACGGTTTGCGGGCGTCCTCCGCGCTTCCATGCGAAATTTTTGTTCGGAATATTTTCGTTTGAAAGTTGCTGAAATCTAAGCTTGTTTAAAACATTGGTTTGAAGTTCGAAAACTTTAAACAGCAACAGCGAATGGTTTTTATAATTCTTTGTCCGTGCTCCTCCGTGCCTCCTCCGCTATGCTGTGGGCAGCAAATCAAACCTTACCTTTGTTTGAGCAAAATAAAAAGGCCATGAAAATTATATTCATTTTCCTGATCAATATCTTATCCCTGCATTTCCTTATTGCCCAAAACAAGCCCTCAGCATCCAAAGACATACAAGCTATCCATTCCCTGATTGATCAATACTCCATGGCCCGGGACAGGCAAGACACCGTATTGCTCAAAAGTATCCTGACTACTGACATAGACCAATTGGTTTCCTCGGGGGAATGGCGGATAGGTATTGGGGAAGCAGTGTCTGGTATGTTGCAATCATCACAGGGTAATCCGGGATCCCGAAAATTCATTGTGGACAAAATCCGGTTTCTCGATTCAGCGACCGGTATTACGGATGCCCGTTATGAGATACAGAATCCGGATGGTACGATCAGAAAAATGTGGAGCACCTTCATTGTTGTCTATCAAAATGGAGGTTGGAAAATAGTGGCCATCCGGAATATGCTGCCGACTGCTGCGCAGTAGTATCGTCAGACACGTAGTGCAAATTTTGAAGTAGTCAACATTTGAGTTAAACCATAAATTTTGTAAAAACCATAAAAATGGCAGGGGTAGTATTAATTCACCTTCCTATCCAATCGGCCATTTGCCCGTCATACACCTGGCGGAAATTATACATATAAAATTCAGCGTATTGTCGATAACTTGATTCCTTCTTAAGGGATAAAAAATGACAAAACAATTTTTAATCGTTAGTTTGTTTGCACTCTTATCAGGAGTCATTGGTTGTACTAATCAACCAAATGACAAGCCATCCATTGTTCAAACCAAATCACAAGAAATGAATGTCAGCACAGACACCTTAAAACAAATCCTGGATGCTTTCAATCGCCACGACCTAGATGCCATCATGGAGTTCTTTTCGGAGGATTGTTCCTTCGATTTTCCAAGGGGGCCTGAACCCTGGGGTAAACGCTTCACCGGCAAAGCACAGGTGCGAAAGGCGCTTGCAGGTCGCTTCAAAGGCATCCCCGATGTGCATTATGGGGACGACCGCCATTGGGTTTCGGCAGATGGAAATGCAGGAGTATCTGAATGGACCCTCACCGGAACCACTGCCGCCGGGTTAAGTTTAAACGTGAGAGGATGTGACCTTTGGGAGTTTCGGGATAGCAAAGTCATACGCAAAGACTCTTACTGGAAAATAGTAGAGTGATGAGGTCAGCCATACTGGATGAATCGCAACACCTGCTTCAAACCAGGTATGGATCCGGGTTCCAATTCAGTTCTTTTTAAAATGAAATTCATCTGCCACAGCTATTTTGATTTCATTCCTTCAAAAGCGAGCAAACTTGAACATAGAAAAGCAACAAATAAATTAAAGAAACTATGACGACAAATGAAAGAAATACGGCTGCTATCAGCTAGAATTTCGTCCGGTGTGAAACACTAACGATGAAATCCATGTTGCACGGAACTGTTCAATGACTTAAAGGTAAAATATTTTCTATGGGGATTTCGAGAGTGTTTAACTTTATTCTTTTCCCTCGGAAAGGAATAGACCACTTTTGGGGATACCACCATGCCTGGATGTTAGACTTGAAGTATTGATAAATGGGCTGCTCTTCATCGTGAGGAGCTCTTTGAAAACTGGGAAAAAGTCCAGCAAGCAGAAAGACTGAAAAAATCCGACCCTTGGACTAATATGAATGCTATTAAGGAATATAAAGTATTAAGAGACTACGAGATATGGATCCGGTTCGCGGATGGCTTTGAAAATACCGTCCATCTTAAACCATTTTTGAATAAGGGTATCGCAGTTTAACTTTTAGATTTTACTGCATTTAGTAAAGTCTCCATTGAATCTGGCGGAGGCCTGGCCTGGGAAAATGGTTTTGATATTTGCCCTAACTCTTTAAGAGAACTTGCCGAACAAAAAATACAAGTGGCGTAACAGTTAGGATTTTGTCGGGTGTGTAACACCAAAGATGAATCTTTGTCGCACGGGTCCGTTTAGTATTTGTATAGGTAAAATATTTTCTATGGGGATTGCGAGAGTTTTAATGATTTTATATTCCTGGTATGGAATAGAATACTTTTGGGCATATAATCCATGACTGCATTTTTTAACTTTGGGGAAATGATCATCAGTATTCCTTTTTGTTAGTGGTAATGGTATGTTGAACCGAATAGCCAAGCGTTGGCGCATCGTCAAGGTAACATGCCGAGGTTCTTTTCGTTGGATTCTGTATCCTACTCCACGTTTTCTTAGTTCCTTCTTTCTCGCTTTCTTCTATCAATTCCAACAGCACCTGACTATCATGGCGTATTGGCAGCAAAGCTTATGGACGCAACTATTGAAACCAAAGGGTCATTCATGGAATTGAGCTTTTGCATCCGATTTTGCTGATCAAAAAATCCATGTCGATTGAGATTCTTCATATCTTTCAAGATACGAAATGTGCATCACATGATAAAACTATTGATTGGGTTTTAGAGGTACCCCTAAGCTCAAAATGAAGACACTGCTGTCATACATATTACTACTTCTGACGACAAATTTAATACAAAAAGTATACCGACTGCCCAAAAAGAGCTTCATGAAATTTTAGTGTTTTTTTGGGGGGTTGTCGCTTTCTTTTATAAATGCTGATATCCATAACCTCACGATTATGCAACAAGTTGGAAAATTATTTTTTTGGACCGCAATTGTAATTGCCTCTTTGTATTTCTATCTGGACAATGCTGTTGCATATTTGTTTGGATACAGAAGTGAAAGATTTGGAGATTCGCTTTTTAAAAATCAGATATGGTTCGTAACACATATTGTTGGGGCCACATTCTCGTTGTTTCTTGGTCCAATTCAATTTTGGAGAAACATTCGAAATAGATTTATAAAATACTATCGATTTGCCGGTAAGCTCTATATCATTGGTTCGCTCGCTGCTGGTATATCCGCACTCAAACTTTCTTTTATCAACGATTGTATTGGCTGCAGGTATCCTTTGTTTATACTTTCAGTACTTTTTATTCTGTCAACATCTCTTGCCTGGTACTCTATAAAAATGCGAAATATTATTGCACACAAACAATTTATGATCAGGAGTTATACCTGTGCCTTAGCGTTTGTTTTCGTAAGATTATATCAAATTCTTCCTGTAGATATATTGTATGCAGATATTGAGGACATAAATATTCGCAGAACGGTTAACGAGTGGATGTTTTCGTTTGTACCCTTAATTTTAGTTGAGATATTTATGATCTGGATTCCATCACTAAGAATAAAAAGAAACTATGAAAAACCCAGCTGATGATATTGACGATCTTGGTGACAGGTGTTCTTCCGAAGCAAAAAGAAATAATTCAAATGTTAATCTAATAAGTAGCTTGCCCGATTCATTCAGCAATGTTTTCTCTCCCGGCCAATAACTTCTTGTTCCTTTACACACCCCTTTGATATTCGGAAAACCGGTTGAATGGTACCAGTTTACCATCTCCTGCAATCCTTACATTTGGATCACGTGAAGTTCATAAAACAGTATTTTAGCTTCATAATTTTTACCTGTTAATGTCCCAAAAATTGTCCGCCAATCTTTTTTCTGCCATCACCATTCCGTTGATACTGGTTTTCAACCTAAGTTGTTCTAATAATTCAACATCATACGATTATAAGACCTGGCAGGTCTATGGAGGTGGTCCGGATCAGTCAAGGTTTTTTAATGGCTCCCGGATCACTAAAAAAAACGTAAACCAACTGGAGGTGGCATGGATCTATCCATCAGGGGACAGCCTGCCTTACTTCTTCAGCCCCATCATTGTCGATACGATGATGTACGTACTGGCAAAGGAATTTTCTCTGATCGCGGTACATGCCCTGACCGGCAAAGAAATCTGGATACATACCAACCTTCAGGGAATCAGCCGGCGAGGGATTAATTACTGGGAAAGTAAAGACAAAAAAGACAAACGATTGTTGTTTACCCTCAATAATACGCTGCAGGCCATAGACGCAATAACCGGAAAGTCCATGCTGACCTTTGGCCAACACGGATATGTTGATTTGCGGGAAGGCCTGGATCGGGACCCTTCATCCATTGCCAGAGTGCAGGCCATGATGCCGGGTGTATTATTTGAAGACCTTATTGTGGTGGGATCTGCCCCGGGGGAAAACTATTTTTCGCCGCCCGGATATGTACGGGCTTACCATGCAGTGACGGGTAAATTGGAATGGACTTTCCACACGATCCCCCGCCCGGGTGAATACGGCTATGACACCTGGCCCAAAGATGCTTACCAATATGTAGGGGCTGTGAATGTATGGAGCGAAATATCCATTGATGAAAAAAGAGGAATTTTGTATTTACCACTTAGCTCTCCGACCTACGATTTTTATGGGGCAGATCGTGAAGGAAAAAATCTGTTCGGCAACTGTCTCGTAGCCCTGGATGCCCGCACGGGCAGACGTCTCTGGCATTTCCAGACGGTGCACCATGACCTTTGGGATTACGATCTCGCCTCTGCCCCTCAATTGATCACTGTGAATCGGGAGGGTAAAACTATTGACGCCGTATCCGTTGCCACAAAACATGGTTTCGTATTTGTCTTTGACCGGGTCACCGGTGAACCGGTGTTCCCAATTGAAGAAAAACCTTTCCCTGCCAGTGAAATGCCGGGCGAAAAAGCATGGCCCACCCAACCTATACCAACCGCGGTTCCAGACTTTACGCATCATGAAGTAACCAAAGAGACACTCAATCCTTATTTCTCCAGAGAGGTAAAAGAGCAATGGCATAATCGGCTTGACTCCGCCAGGTCAGGCTTATTCGTTCCGCCTTCAGATCAATATGAAACCATCATGATGCCCGGTGCTTTGGGAGGTGCAAACTTTGGCAACACGGCTTCTGATCCGCAAAAAGGAATGGTATACATCCTGACCCAGGAACACGCTTCCATCTATAAGCTGAATAAAGTATTGCCGCCGCAAGCCCGTTTATCTGAAAATGAATTAAAAAAAGTGAACCAACTTTATAAAACTACCTGCCAAACCTGTCACGGTAAAAACAGGATGGGAGGTGTGGGACCATCGATAGTGAATGCCGGACAGCGGATTTCCTTCGATGAGTTCAAAAATGTTATGGAGAATGGAAAAGGTCAAATGCCGGGTTATAATCACATGGATGAGCAGACGTTGGCTGCATTGTACCGGTTTTTGGGCGGTGTCCCTTCCAGAATTAACCCGGGAAAAAAAAATATTACTGGAAAAAAAATTCCAGGGCCCGTGGTGGCCTCTGGCGGTGCACCCATTAAACCAGACGAAAAACGAACTGCGCCCATGACGGACTATCCGGAAGGTATCCCTCATCCTGCAGACCGTTATACTACGGATTACGGTCTTGATTGGCCAGGCCTGTTGGGACCTCCCTGGTCTTCCATCCTGGCCTATGACCTGAACACTGGAACGATTAAGTGGAGAAAACCCGTAGGCAAAGATTCAACCTTCGCCAAAGGCGATAAAAATGCCGGCGCGCCGGGCGGTACACTAAGAAAAGGAATGGTCGTTACTTCCACCGGGCTGATATTTGCCACGGCGAAGGGAGGAAAGATATATGCATTGGATGGGGACAATGGGGACATCTTGTGGGAAAATACTTTGAGCCATGAATCCAATGCTCAGCCTGCCATGTTCGAAATAAATGGAAAACAATACCTGGTGATCAATGCCACAGCCAGATTTGCGGAAGATGGATTTAATCACTCCCTTAAACCGGGAACTTTGCCCAAAGGATACGTGGTATATGCGCTCCCGGTGAAATAACCTGATAGTATAACAAAACGATTTATTCTTATATTCAATTTTTTTTATCAAGGTAATATGTACAGACTTTTTTTGCTTCTATTTGCCTTTACCACAAGGCCGGCTCATGCACAACCCAACCCTGAACGCATCGTACACAACGATCCTGCCAAGTACAGGGTACTCACTTCGGTTCATGCCGGGGCCGGACAAATGGGATTCACACAGTTGATCGGCCGTGATGTTTTGTCTACAAACTTTCTTTACCTGCATGCAGGCGTCATTGAATCCAAAGGAGGTATTGGGCATCACTTTCATCACCAGATTGAGGAGATGTACGTTATCCTCAACGGTGAAGCGGAGTTTACCATCAATGGCCGCACATCAAAGCTAAAAGCTCCGGTGGTGGTTCCTTGCAAACTGGGAGATGCGCATGCCATATATAACCCGGGTGGCGAACCCATCCGGTGGCTTAACTTTGCAATTTCCCGCGTTAAAGGAAAAGGCGATGCCTATGACCTGGGTGACAATCGTGTCGGCGCCAGCATCGATCGTGTGCCGGTTTTTGTTTCCAGCCCATTAAATAAAGAGGGGCTAAAAGACAAAAATCATTTGTTCGCGGGCAATGGGGTGCTTTACCGCAGGGTCTATGGTCCTGAAATTTTCACCACCAGTTGGAACCATGTAGATCACCTGGTGATCCCGGCTGGTAAATCTATTGGACCGCGTCGACTTGAAGGTATCGAAGAAGTGTATTACGTTATAAAAGGTTCAGGTACACTTACGGTGGATGCTTCCACCAAGCCCATCGTGGCTGATGATAGTTTTACCGGTTCTCTGGGTGAAACCCTTACCTTATCGAATTCCGGAACAGCAGATCTTGAATTGCTGATCATTGGCATTTCGGCCTCTCAAAACAAAGACCCGAATCCGGCTAAACCGCTTTCAAAACCAAAGGCCATGGCACTGCAAATGGACTTTGTGGTGCCGAAAGAAAACGGTGAAGCTTTTGAAAAGATGTATTATTCCATTTATGTGCCTGCCATGTCCGTCCAGCAAGGTTATCTCGGCTCCAGGCTGTTACGCCTTTTTCCGGAGGATATGGCCCGGGCTATTCAGGCCGAATCCACCACCTTTAACTACCAGATTCAAATTTCTTTTGATACGGAAGAAAACAGAAGGCGATGGGTGGCTAGTGATCAACACCAGATTGCCTGGCCGGCGGCATCACGCCTGGCCAAAGAGTATAAGTGGCGGGGCTATGAGGTGATAGGGGATGACCATCCTTGAGGTCCCGGGTTTTAGAAGTCAAATGATGTTTCTAAATTTCATCGTAAAAACGGTTTCGTCTACATTACCAATGCCTGGATCTGTGCAACACCTGGTACGTATCGGGAAGTATTTGCATTTTATTGTATTGTTACGTTAAGGCTGAACAGCCGTTTTTCAAATGTTCATTCTTCGTCTTATACCCGATATTAGCGGTAATTAGGATAGGATAAAATAATGGAAACAATCAAATTTAACCGTACAATCGATATTTGGATAGACGAGTGATTCGAGTGATCCGACGCATCGGATCGAGTGATTCGAGAACAGTTTAGTCAAATAATGGAAAAAGCAGAATGTAAGTTGGATTGCAGCATTATTACCGTTTCAGGTTTGGGCACTAAAACAGACTCATTGACAAAAGAAACAAAAGTTACTCATGATGCATTTGGGATTATCGCTTATAATAAAAAGACGGACAAATTTAATATGCGTGCTTATAAAAAAGACGATGTTATTGAAGCAGAGATTGAATTTGTGGGGAAAAAATTATCCGGTGGAATTTGTCAACTCCAAATGGAGGCACCATACGTTTTACCGCTGATTTCAGTGAATCGAATAAATGGAAAGAAACTGGCGAATTTAGTCGAGACGGAGTGAATTGGGTAAAGATGTTGGAAACAGTATTAGAGAAAAAATAAAATATCACTCTGACAAAAACATTGGATGAGCTGGTCGCAGCCTCATAGCACCTTTTTTTTGGTTCGGGCCTTTAATCACCTCTTTTGCAGACAAATCCCACCGGTTTGCAGATCATTTCGCACCAAACCGAAACAAATAGAGACCTTTGTTTTACTTCCGCGGTTTTAATCCATGAAAAAGTCTTTTGTTATCCTGTTGCATATTGGTTTTTGGGTATGTTATTTTTTATTGGTTTTTATCGTGCTGGCAATTTATTCAAGGAGCGTTAGAAATGCGGATGACCAGGAAGCCAGGGTAGTGAATGCATTGATCAGTATTCTTCTTTTTGCGTTTATTCCTTCGGTCATATCCTATTTTTTATACTACTTTTTATTATTCCCCAGGTACTTTCAACAAAAAAAGGTCGTTCGGGCAATCCTTTTGGGTTTCCTTGTTTCATTAGGAGCATCCATCCTTGCGTATATCCTGCACCGGTATCTGATCGAAACGGGCCGGGTCATCGATATGGATGAGGGCGGTATACACGGAAGATCTACCGCTGTCCGGACACTCATCGTGATGACGTTTATTGGTGCCCTATGCGGCATGGTGGCCCTGGTCATCAATGGGTTTATCACCTGGTTTAATGAAATCAAACTGAAGGAAGTGTTGAAAGAAAAAAACCACGCTATGGAAATGGCTCTCATCAAATCACAGCTCGACCCCCACCTTTTATTCAACACCATTAATAATATCGATGCCCTGATTTTAAAAGATTCAGTGGCAGCCTCTGATTACCTGAATAAACTTTCAGATATCCTTCGGTTCATACTCTATGAAACCAAGGGCGATAAAATCCCGCTGGCCAAAGAAATGGAATACATAGCCAAGTATATCGCCTTGCAAAAAATAAGGACGGCCAACGAAAATTATGTGCATTTTACGGTAGATGGCTCCGTGGGCAATAAAAGCATTGCCCCTATGGTTTTTATTCCGTTCATTGAAAACGCCTTTAAACATACCAACAATAAAAAACTCGAAAACGCTATTACAGTCCGGGTTCTGATCAATGAGGACACCATTCAACTGCTCTGTGAAAATAAATTTGACCCCAGATCGACAAACCAACAAACGGATGGAGGCCTGGGAAACGAACTAATCAAAAAAAGGCTAAATCTGATTTATGCAGGAAATCATACTTTAGCCGTGCAAAAAACCAATGACCGGTATAGCGTTCACCTGACCATTCCCAATGGATAATTACACCTGCATCATTATTGAAGATGAGCCCCTGGCGCTCGAAAAAACGAAAGATTTTGTACTCAAGGTCCCTTTTTTACAGTTAAGTGAAACCTTCGACAATGCGCTTACCGGGTTGACCTATCTGAACAACAACAAAGTAGACATCCTCTTTCTGGATATCAATATGGATGAACTATCCGGCATAGAATTGCTGGAAAGTTCAAAAATCACCAGTCAGGTAATCCTGACCACTGCCTACCAGGAATATGCTTTAAAGGGATACGAACTGCAGATCACAGACTATCTTTTAAAACCCTTTACCTTCAACCGGTTTTTACAAGCGGTAAACAAAGCCCGGGAAAATATGGTCCGGGGGACTTCAGGCGCTACGCCGGAATTCCTATTCGTCAAAACGGAAAACCGACTGGAAAAAATCATGCTCAACGAAATCATATATATCGAAGGGATGAGGGATTACCGGAGGATCCATACGGTAAATAAAAGAGTAATGACCCTGCAGAATTTCAGTGAATTTGAAAAGCTGATCCCGTCCAGTCTGGTGTGCAGGGTACATAAATCGTATATGGTGGCCTTGCATAAAATAGAATCCATCGAACGGGGCAGGATAAAGATCGCGGATCAATTGATCCCTATATCGGATACCTACAAAGAGGCGTTCTTTCAGCTCATTAATAGCAGTCAATAATCTAAACTCACCCCCGCTCGTTCCTGCTCTCTTTTAAAATACATTCTGGGTAAATTTTGGTTGGTATTTTAATAAAGAGGGGAGCTAAGCCTCCTTGTGCAGCGCTCCCAATTCTTATCCCCACGGGATTAAGACGATCCATTTTTAGGTAACCCATTGGATTTTTTCCTAAAACTCTACGGGATAAATCCCATAACAAGATAAACCCCAGCCGAGCATCGCCATTTCGCCAAGTGAGTTGCAGACCAAAATCCCCCGTATGCAGACATCTTCTCCCGCTTGGCATATCGGAGTTTATACGCCTCATTTCCTCCTATACTTTTGTTTCACTTAATTATTATAAATCAGTTCAAAAACAAAAATTATGAAAAAATCAGTTCAAACAATTTTAGCAATAGGTATGATCTTCTTCTATACCTTTTCATTTGGTCAATCCAAATCAACTGTCCCTGAAGTACAAAAAACCTATTTAGACTTTTTTATCAGTGCCGTGGGTACCGACCTGAATTACGGAGAGTCCAACAAGGCGCTGAAGTATTTTAAAAAATCGGCCCAGGGCATACAAATCGGGCTTTCCCTCCAGACAACTATTGCACCTCATTTTTCACTGGTGCCCGAGTTATCCTTTATTATGAGAGGTGGTAAATTAAAGGCAAACAACCCCTTGACCCAGGATGAATCCACCCTTCGATTCTACACTATGGAAATACCGGTGCTGGCCCGTCTTCACCTGGGCAAATTTCACCTAAATGCAGGTCCATCCCTGGGTTATAATTTTTATGGCACGCAGAAACTGGATGGATCGACTACCGACCTTTCGTTTGACAATGAATCCGGAGGGTTTAAACGCTTTGATGCCGGCCTACAAATGGGCGGGGGACTAACTTTTAAGATTAAACAAAAAAGAGCTGTGCTGGATATCCGGTATTGTTATGGTTTGACCAATGTGTCTTACGAGAAAGAAGTATACAACAGGAGTTTGCTGATCCGTCTGCATGTTTCTAAAAAATAACTAAACTGTACTAAATGTGGTTTGGTTTCTGAATTTATTCTATGTGAAGTTCTATGTTTCTATGCTCCTAATGTGGATCAATTTTAGTCTCAAGAACTTGAAACCACATAAGAACATAGTACACATAGACGTCCACATAGCGTATTAAACATACAATTTCGATTCCTTTCAATTCACCTCCATCTCCTTAAATAATTATAAAATTTATTAAAAATGAAAACAAATAGAACCAGCGCCAACCTTGCCGGCATATTGTTTATCATCGCAGCGGTGGCAGCCATCATAGGAGTTCTTTTATACCACCCTATCCTGAAAGATCCTACTTACGTTATTCAAGCTTCTCCCCGTGAAACATCGGTTTTATGGGGAGCTTTTTTTGAAATCATCACCGCCCTGGCTGTTATCGGCACTCCCCTTTCCCTATATCCCGTGTTGAAAAAATACAATGAACGCATGGCCATCGCCTGTGTCGGTTTCCGCCTTCTGGAAGCAGGTATTATTATCATTGGCATCCTGAGCCTGCTGACCATAGTGACCCTGAATCATGAATTTGCAAAAGAGATTAAGCCAAATACTGTCTCCTATCTGTTGGTAGGAAAATCCCTGGTTGCACTGCACAACTGGACTTTTTTGTTTGGTCCCAATTTACTCCTGGGGCCAAGTACGCTGATGACCGCCTATTTATTGTATACATCCAGGCTGGTGCCCCGGTTCATATCCATACTGGGACTGGCAGGTGGACCCCTGGTATTTAGCTGTGCTATCCTGGTGGTGTTTGGGGCATTTCCCCAGGTTTCAGTTTGGGGAGGATTATTGGCCATACCAGTCTTCCTCTATGAAATGAGCCTTGCTATTTGGTTGCTGGTTAAAGGATTTAATTCTCCTGTCGCTGATCCAGTAACGGTACTCCGATAAATGAAACAAAGGTGCATTTACTTTAACGCAACATAAATTAATCAAATAAATATGAAAGCAGTTGTTTATGAACGATACGGAACGCCGGATGTCCTTGAGCTAAAAGAAATTGAAAAACCCATACCTAAAGCCAATGAAGTATTGGTAAAAATATATGCAACTACTGTCACGGCAGGGGATTGGCGCTTACGGAAGGCTGATCCGTTTATCGCAAGACTTTAACGGCTTTTTCAGGCCCAAAAAAGTGAAAATATTGGGATTTGAATTGGCAGGAGTTATTGAAGAAGTGGGTAAAAAAGTTAATTCATATAAAAAAGGCGATAATGTTTTTGCCTCCTGTGGATTAACCTACGGGGCATATGCCGAGTACAAATGCCTTCCTGAAAACCCTTTAATTGCCTTAAAACCTTCTAATATGAGCTTCGAGGAAGCGGCTACCATTCCAATTGGTGGCCTTACGGCTTTAGGGTTTTTGAAAAAAGCCGGTGTAAAAAAGGGGCAAGACATCCTGATCTATGGGGCATCGGGTAGTGTAGGAACCTTTGCCGTTCAGCTGGGCAAATACTTTGGCGCTCATGTCACCGCGGTATGCAGTACAGCTAATATAAACCTGGTAAAATTACCTGGAGCCGATAAAGTCATTGATTACACCCGGGAAGATTATACTGCACTGGAATCCAGATTCGATGTATTTTTTGATGCTGTGGGCAAAACGTCCAAATCTGGTTGTAAACAGTTATTAAAACCAGGAGTAAAGTATGTTTCAGTAACGGGGTCTCCACAATCAAACCCCGGGGATCTCCTGGTGTTAAAAGAAATTATTGAATCAGGGAAACTAAAGACCGTCATTGACAGGAGGTACACGCTTGAACAAATCCGGGAAGCACATGTCTATGCAGAATCTTTCCGAAAAAAGGGAAATGTGGTCATCAATATAACCTCCAATGACTTGTCGGAGTATATTGGCAATTTCAATCTATAAATAATATAAAGTGTTTACTCAAGTTATGGTTTATATGGTTTTACAGGATTATATTTAGATTTTTTCGAGATTATAATTCACCGATTAATACTCAACCCTATGACAGATAAATGGACAGATAAATGGAATAGACGATATAATAAAGAAGATTTTGCTTATGGCGAACAACCCAACCATTTTTTGAAAGAACAGTTGGAAAAAATAGTCCTTGGAGCAATTCTTTTCCCGGCAGAAGGAGAGGGTCGCAATGCTGTATTTGCGGCTAAGCTAGGCTGGAATGTGTCTGCCTTTGATATTAGCACTGAAGGACAAAAAAAGGCCCTGCTTCTTGCAGAAAAAAATAATGTGATTATTAACTATAAGGTTGGGGAATTAAAAACCCTGAACTACTCAGTCGAACAATTTGATGCCATCGCCTTGATCTATGCCCATTTCCCTGCCGATATTAAATCTCAGTTACATAAGACACTTGACCACTATCTACAACAGGGAGGGACGATAATTTTCGAAGCATTCAGTAAAAATCATCTGGGTTATCAGGCTAAGAATGAATCCGTGGGTGGGCCAAAAGACATTGAATCCTTGTTTTCAGTCGACGAAATATTAGCTGATTTTAGCAACTACGATATAATAGAGTTGAGAGAAGAAGAAATTGATCTCCGGGAGGGGCTGTATCATAACGGACAAGGCTGTGTGATCCGGTTTGTTGGAAAAAAACAATGAACCAGCAACCATTTGGGCTTTGGATTCAAATAACCTCTTTTGGTTGGGAAAACAGGGAAAAGAAGTGGCTC
>JAWXBI010000100.1:0-25058 GCA_034439915.1 Saprospiraceae bacterium
AGAACGAATAGGTAATTACATAATAGAAAACCCGGTTAAAGCGGGGAAAACAAATAATTGGGAGGATTGGCCGTTTACCTATGTAAAATATACTTAGTTGATGGATTCAATCCTGGCGCATTCTCGCTGCTGATATCATAGTGGAAAACAAAAGTCATTTTTGCCGCGCCAGTTCCAAAGCCCGGGTCGTCGTATAATATTTTGTTATCATATTGGGTACCTCCCAGGCAGGCATATTCCGATCCTCTAAATAGCCCAGAAATTTTTCCATTACGCGTGCAAAGTGGGCTTCATGTCCTTCCTGAACTTCAGGGGGTATAGATATTTTCCATCCCTCCGGAGTGGTAATCAGCTGAATTCCCGGCAAATTAGATTCGATTTGTTTTAATTGATGCTGTATTGCCGCGGCCACGGATGGATGAGACGTTGTTTTTGGTTCAATATATAAGGTTGGGCGGAAGTTTTCATTGGCTCCCTGACGGATGATCAGATTGGACAAGGAGCCCCGCATGATGGAATAATGTGTGTCGCCGGTACCTTCGGGGGCCTGATAATTCCAGATTACTGAGGTTTTGGCGTGTTTGCCTTTGAGGGTATAGTTGATTTCGCCGTTACAATGTACCCGAAGCAGGTTATCCTGAATGAATGGCCTTAAAAAATCAGGAAAAGAAGATGATTGGGTAACGGTATTGAACTGGTCTGCAGATAAATCAGTCGTCCATCTTTTTGCAGTGATGATGCGGATGTCACTGGTATCGATGATCTGGTCCGGGAAACATTCCCATTGTACCAGGTCCACGAGATGGGTCATGACGTCTACCAGGCCTTCTCCCTGTTGACTGATATCCAGAAACCAGGAAGGGCGAACCAGTACCTTACCCGAAACCAGTTTATAAATATGATGGACACTTTCTTTGGTGATGGCTGGGGATTCCGGGGTCCCGTCTTCCAATGTTCCAAATATTTCTTTATTCATGGAAAAAGTGCGTTGCAGGATAGTTGATACTTCATACCGTTCCGTCATAATATCATAGAGCAGAACTTTTTTTTCATCTGCCATTAAAAACGCCTCCTTTAATTTGGAAAAATCCTCATGCCGGATGATCATAGGTTTATCTGCAAATACATGCATAGCAGCCCCGAGCGACCCAAGAATATAATCCGGTTTGACTTTATTATTACCGGATAAGACCACGAGATTGCCTTTTTTCTCCCGGATCATACGGTCGAAAAAATCCTGGCCGGAATAAACTTGCTCGTTCCAGTTAGTCGGCTGCTCTGGCCGGGAGTTGTAATTTTCTATCCGGTTGAGGTGCATCTGAAGATCAGGACCCGTAGGTGCATAAACGTATACATTGGAGTCCACTTGGGGATACATGGATTTTTGGACCAGAGCCGCATGAAAATGGCCTGGGTCTAGAGTGACCAGTTGAAATGGTTTGGTTGACACAGGAGTAGATTGTTTACAAGAGTACGACAAGGCTCCGCAAAGGAATAAATAAGTATAAAAACGATTTTTCACCACAACAGCATTAAACGGTAAAAGAAAACAACATTAATTTAATACCAAGATAATACAACAGGATTTTATTTCCTGACCGTATCCGGAAAGAATCTAAATCAATGGCCAATATTTTCCACAAGGAGCAAGTCTCCGTTCCACCCTAATAGGATATAGAAATAAAAACAGCTACAAATTAAAGGCAGATTTCTTTAATATCAGGGGCAAGGTAACAGGCCCGGGCCTGCGGAGATAATAATTTTTCTTTGGTATAAAACTCAAAAGCTTTAGCCTGTCCAGCATATGGAGATGCCAGGAAGGTATCACACAACTGGTCATACGCCATACCGGGATTGGCGAGGATATAAAGATCGATCAATTTCCACCAGTAGACCGTGATGGTTTCATGGTAACCATTGTTGCCCGTATTTTCACCTCCCGTAGCTAGATTATAACAAATAATTCCGGAACGGAGCCGGCACAAAGCATCTTCGCGATTATAATTCATAAGGTACCAAATGGCCGTGGTGATATGGGCCTGGTGGGTCCAATGGGTTTTATCCAGGGATTGGTTCTGGAAAAGAGTTACGATTTGGGTATTGGTCAGAGGCATGAGGAATCAGGGATCAGCGGTCAGGAGTCAGGAGTTGGTGATCTTGAAAATTGATCATTACGAATTGATCATTGATCATTGAAAATTGGTCATTGAAAATTGGTCATTGTTTTGCTGATCCATCATTAAAACTCATCATCCAATTGATCCCGAATTTATCCTCCAGCATCCCAAAATAATCACCCCAAAACACATTGCTCAGGGGCATCGTTATTTTGCCGCCTTCCGCCAAACCATTAAACAGGCGGTCGGCTTCTTCTTTGCTTTCCGCGTTGATCGAAATGGAGAAATTATTTCCCTGAGTAAAATTCGGCGCCCATTCACCACCGGTATCACTTCCCATGATGGAAGTTTCCTTGCTTATTGGCAAGGAGATGTGCATTATTTTTTCACCCATCTCTTCAGACATCGGCGGCATGCCTTCCTGTGGGGGCATGTCTTTAAATTTTCCTACATACGGAAAATCGCCACCAAAGATGGAGCGGTAAAAATTGAAAGCTTCCTGACAGTTGCCCATAAAGGTGAGATAGACATTTACGACAGCCATTTTTTTAATTTTTAAAATTTAGAAAATACGAAAAGCGCGCAATTTTTTCAGCCACTAAATTAAACGGAATATTTTGAAAAAATAGTCAAGCAGATGGGTTGTATTTATGTGCATTCGCTCTTGACTTCTTTTCGGTAAGGGCAGGAGAGAAATCAAGTTGGCTCTTTAAATGGACAGTCAATAGATTGGGTATATTATTGGCCTGGATAAACTTGACTTCAGGCCCTGACCGCGGAAAGCCCGATCACCGGCTGGCACCTTTTGATATTGGCCCAATATGCTGCGCCGAATTCTTCCAGCCCTTCAGGAGATATTTCTAAGGCATGCCATTGGATATTGTCCAGGCCTCCTTTTTTCAGGGCCTCGTTGTGTGTTGATTTAGCCAGGTGATAATTAGTGACTTCAATATGAGAACCATCGGGTTGATAAAAACTATAGGTAATCTCCGCCCCATCATCATAGCTTTTATTTTCCCTTGTAAAACCATAATGAAACATAGAAGGCACTTCACAGGTAAAGTGCGGATTGCTGTTGATGGTCACAAACCGGCCACCCGGTTTTAAATGATTGGCAATGACCCTGGCCATTTGAGTAAGTTCTTCTGCATCGTGCGAATAATTCAAAAGATAAGACGCACAGACCAAGTCAAATTGTTCACCTAAATTAAGGTACAGGACATCCTGTACATGATATTCCAATCCCAGGGATCGATTAGTTTCCGCCTCTCGGGCAAGCTGGATCATGCCGGCCGAAATATCCACCCCGCTTACTTTTGTCGCTCCCCTTAATTTGAGTTGCCGGGTATAAAAGCCTTCTCCACAAGCCAGATCCAATACCTTCAAACCATCTAATTCGCCAAGCAATTGAAAAAAGGTAAACGCTTCGGTATGGATTCGCCAGGGTAACATTTTTGAAGCCTGGTATTCTTTTGCTATGGTATCGTAATTGGTCGCCATGGATTTAATAAATATATAGGTGGGTAAACAAAAACAAATTGCTCAGTTCAATAATTGTACCATATTGAAAGACAAAATCTCCATACCCGGACCAATTTAGATCGGGTAGGTTTTAATTATGCTTTGCGCCTAAATTCCGAAAGGTTTCCGCTGAGACCTGGAAAGCATGGCTGTAGCTGCCGGGTCATTTTTAAAGGACTCCTTATCCGGGTCCCAATGAATTTTTCTGTCGAGTTTCATAGCAATGTGATGCAACAGGCAGGCGCTGCAGGAACGATGTGCTTCTTCCACTGGTGCGATATTGGGTTTTTTATCCCGTATACTTTCCAGCCAGTTGCCATGGTGGTCTTTACTGACAATAAAATGATATTCATTGGACCCGATTTCTGAAGTGAGGATTTTAGGATCACTGGCGTCCAATGGTTTGGTGCCATCACTATTGACCACAGGATCTGAAGCCGTTGCCCGGTAATTGCCGCGGGTGACAAAGATCCAACCCTCCGTACCTTCAAATTTTATACCATTAGGCAATTCATTACTTACGATCATATGGACCCCATTGGCATACATGGCTTCGGTCCTGAAAATGCCGTGGACATCCCAGAGACCACTTTTTGGAAAGTCAGCATGACCCCAAATCTCAATGGGCCCGGTACGTTCTGTAGCCATACCCCAGTGAGCGGAATCAATGTGGTGTGAGCCCCAACCGGTGATCATGCCTGCACCGAATTGTTCACAGCGCAACCAACCCGGCCGGTCATATCCTTTTTGAGGGTGTACCCTTTGTTCTGTGTAGTAGACTTCAGGCGTACTGCCTAACCACATATTGTAATCAAGGTTTGAAGGAACAGGCATTTCGGGTTCTTCATTGCCGGATGGGTCCCCGGGTAAGCCCACTGAAACCGTTTTTAGTTTGCCGATACGGCCATTGCGAACCAATTCGGCAGCATATCTAAACTGGGTCGAAGACCTTTGCTGGCTGCCAATCTGGAAGACTACTCCACTTTTTTGCACCGCATCGCTTACCCGTCGGCCTTCGGAAATCGTGAGGGAAGCAGGTTTTTGCATATAGATGTGTTTGCCGTCTTTAGCCGCGTCAATGGCAATGCGCGCATGCCAATGATCGGGAGTGCTGATGATGACGGCATCGATATCCTTGTTTTTAAGGAGTTCTTCGTAATTAGTATATACACGGACCCCATCAAAAGGGTTACCCGATTTTTTGGTATAATAATCGTTTACGAGTTTTTTGGCATCATTGGCCCTGTTGCTGTCCAGGTCACAGACAGCTATCACCTGGGCATATTCGTGTTGCCAAACGCCTGGCAAGTCGTGGGTACGGGAGATGCGCCCATTGCCTATGGCGCCGATATTGATCCGGTTGCTTGGGGCATTTCTACCGAAAACGGAGGCTGGTACTATGGTTGGCAAGCTTAGGGCGATGGTGGTTTGCACCGTTTGTTTTATAAATCGCCTTCGATCCAGATTTAATTTGTTTTTCATATCCTTGTTTTTATTACGAGATTATAAATATAACGATTGTCATGAAATTGTAATCGATTTCAATTTTAAATTAATGGGTATGGTGTAAACCGTTGAAACGGTTAGAGGATAAATTGATCGAATTCCCACGGTTAAAACCGTGGGCAAAGAAAAACCCTTGAGCAAGGATAAAATGGTGGATATGGAAAAACTCTTGAGCAAGGATAAAATGGTGGATATGGAAAAACCCTTGAGCAAGGATAAAAAGGTGGGGTATGGAAAAACCCTTGAGCAAGGATAAAAAGGTGGGTATGGTTAAAACCGTGGACGTGGATAAAACTGTGAGCATGGTTAATGCTGTGGGCATGGTTAATACCGTGGGCTGTTACCCTTTGGGGAGAAAAAAAGTGATCGGATAAAACCGACTGCTGCAATTGACAGCGTAGTGATTATAACAATGGATAGGTTTATATCAGGGAATTAAAAGCGGACGGATGAATTTGATTTCTTATTTCAGGACTTCGAAATTTTTTTTAAAAGCAAAACGAATGAACTATCGGACGAAGGGTTTATGGTGTAATTTGCTGATCCAAACCCGATGATAAAAAACAAAACCTACCCATTATAATGCAAAACAGATCAATCATCTTCAACACCATTTTTATATGTTGCTGCTTTCAATTAAACGGACAAAAGGATCAGGCCATTTATCTTGAAAATATCAGTTGGACGACCGCGCGGGATATCCTGAAAGAAGAATCAACCGTCGTCATACCCCTCGGTGCAGGAGCTAAAGAACACGGCCCCCATCTTCCGCTTTCAACCGATTTTATCCAGGCGGAAGGTTTAAAAAAGTTGGTTGGCCGGCAAAAAAAAGTAATTATTACCCCGACCGTCAGTTATGGATATTACCCTGCCTTTATCAAATATGCCGGTTCGACAACAACCTACTGGCATACCAGTCGCGACCTCATCGTAGAAATAGTCAGGACGTTATCCGGATTTGGACCCAAACGGTTTTACATTATCAATATCGGAGTCAGCACTACTCCTACGCTGGCAGCAGCGGCAGCGATATTAAGACAGGAAGGTATAGTATTGTATTATAGCGATTACCGGAGGGCCAATTTTGCCCGGGTCGACGATGATTTAAAAAAAACCGGTTACGGAGGTCACGCAGATGATTTGGAAAGTTCTAATATACTTTATTTAAGGCCTGATCTGGTGGATATGACAAAAGCAAAAAACGACAGCAGTGCCAAAAACAAACCCGGGCCTATGACTCCATACACTCTGGAAGGGGGCACCTATAACCCAAGCGGAATCAATGGATATGCACGATTGGCAGATAAAAAATCCGGAAAAAAATACCTCGAAACATTTGCCGCCACCCTGATCAGTGAAATTGAGGAAGTCATGCACGCCGAACTTCCCGCAGTAAGCGACAAGACTATGGAATGGAATGAGTATGTTGGAAATTATATGACCAACGAAGGTAAAATCATGGCTATCGGTCAGCAAGGCGCGGGTTTGTATTATATCTGGAATGGAATAGACCGGAGAAATTTTTTTCCATTAAACAAGATCCAAAGCGACTATTTCACCTCCCTGCCATTAAATATTTTATTTGTCCGGGACGATCTCGGTAGGATCAATAAAGCATGGTGCCAACTAGCCGGGGAGGCATTTTGGATATATAAAACAAAAAGTTAAGTCAATGCATATTCCTATTACCCTGGCTCAGGCTCAACTGCGACAAGCAGACACCCTGTTTAAAACCCTGTATTCCCATGGTAGCCTCAGTATTGAAATTTATAAACCCGATCAATTCGATCTGCAAAAACCGCATGACCGGGATGAAGTATATATCATCGTGTCGGGAAGTGGTAAGTTTAAAAATGGGGATGAGACCATTAATTTTGCGCCCAATGATTTTTTATTTGTCCCGGTAGGAGTGGAACATCGTTTTATTGACTTTACCGGGGATTTTTTGACCTGGGTGATATTTTATGGTCCGGTCGGCGGTGAGCAAGCGGGAGGTTGATTTTTATAAAAATTTCTTCATACATATACTGTTTGCCACGTCTATATATTGACCATAATTGGGTATAGTCTCGTAACCCAACCTGCGGTATAAATTGACCGCGGTTGGATTGTTTCTACCGGTTTCTAAGGTAGTGCTGGAGTGGTTTAATTCTTTAGCCCAGGATTCCAGTTCATTTAAAACGATCGGTGCAATCCCTTTACCTCTATGGTCCGGCAATACAAACATTCGTTTGATTTCTGCGGATTCCTGGCTGAGGTGTTTAAAGGCACCGCAGCCGACGGCTATCCCATCATCGAATGCAACGACTACGTGTTTTAATGACGGTATGGTATTAAAGGTAGCGTAAAAAGCATGGTCTTCGCCGTCCAAATCAGCGAGAAATTGATCCAGTTGTTTTACCAACCCAATAAAATCAGGGTGTGAAGAGTCAGTGCGAAGTAAGCTAATCATGTAGCTAAAATAATAAACGTATGGTAAATTACTACAGCCTTCGGGGCACACGACAAATTACACATATTGCCAAAGCCCGACCGATCCGAGGAGTCGGATAATCCCGATCCGAGTATTCGGATTGACTCGGGACAGTCTCACGAACCTAACCTTAGTGCAATCTGTCGTGCGCCCACTGCCTTCGCATGCGGCCTATACCCGAACAAAAACTTTATTTTTACGTTTTATAATTGAATTTAGGAATACACCAGAGATGTCTTATACCGAATCTACCATGCTGACCTTGGGGACCGAAGCACCCCCATTTCAACTGACGGATACCGTATCCGGGATCACACGTGCTTTGGAGGAATTGAAGTCTTCAACCGCTACCGTGATTATGTTTTTATGCAATCATTGTCCATATGTAAAACACGTCAATCCGGAAATCATCCGGTTGGCATTGGATTTTATACCACGGGGAGTGAGTTTTATCGCTATTAGTTCTAACGATGCAGTAAGGTATCCTGATGATGGACCGGAACAAATGAAAATCAAGGCGTTGGAATTGGGCTACCCCTTTCCTTATTTATTCGATGAAACTCAGGAAGTCGCCCGGACTTACGATGCAGCCTGCACCCCGGATTTTTATTTATTTGACGGCCAGCTCAAACTGGTTTATCGGGGGAGATTGGATGAAGCTAAACCAAAAAATGAAATTCCATTAACCGGTAAGGATCTACGCAAAGCGATTGAAGCCGTCTTAAATGAGCAGCCGGTGACCGAAAAACAGTATCCCAGTGCAGGGTGTAATATTAAATGGAAAATGCAATAGAGTTAAAATTGGACATTTCCATGCTCGGTTTTATCATTTTCTGAATTGATCTTTCCATCTCCACAAATACATACAGGCGATGGTTCGATAAGGCCTCCATGCTTCAGCAATTTCGTGCATTCGTTTGATCAGGGCTTTTCCGGTTTCTTCCAGCTTATAGAGCCGGATTATCCCTTGTTGGACCCCCAGGTCCAGCGCTGGAAATACATCGAGTTTTCCCATGGGGGAAATCATGATCATCTGTACAGTCCAATGTCCTACTCCTTTTATAACGGTCAATCGTTTGACCAGTTCATCTTGCGGGAGTGCATTCCAGTCGATATCCTGATTTTCTTTTTGCAAAAAAAAGGAAGCAATGTTGCGAACATAATCCGCTTTTTGATAAGAGAGCCCCACCGAGCGCAGGGACTCGGTTTCCATTTTGGTTAAAGTTTTTAAATCCAGTTTTTTATCATCAAACCTATCCAATAAACGTTGATAGATGGTAGCGGCTGCTTTTATGGACAATTGTTGATACACAATAGATTCTATCAGGGCATGGCTCAAAAGGGCAGGAGTGGCCATCAGTTTAGGAAAAGGGATGGATTCAATTACAGGTATTAAAACGGGATCTTTGGATAAATGACGGGTAATTTTAGGTTTGGAAACGGGCATAGAGTAAAGGTATGAAAAGAGTAATTATTTTGATTTTCTTTGTCCAGTCCTGGTTGCAGGCGCAGGTGTATGAGTTCAACACAATGCAGATGGCTCATTGGAATGAAGCTGGGGAAGATTATTCGGATATATGGGGATATGCTGCTGCGGGAAGAGAGTATGCCATCATCGGTTCACGGACAAAAATTTATTTTATTGATGTTACAAACCCCACGGCTCCGGTAGTAATAGAAGCGTTTGGCCCATTTACTTCGACCTCCTGGAGAGAATTCAAAACGTATAGTCATTATGCCTATGCAGTGACGGATGGCCCTGATGCCGGTGGTTTAAGGATATTCGATTTGCAATATTTACCGGATACCGTCATTCAGGTGAGGCAGACAACGGCATTTTTTACAAAATGTCATATGCCGTTTATTGATGAAGCCAATGCCCGTTTGTATTGTGCAGGCACTGATACCCGAAATACTGGCATCATCGTGCTGGATTTGTCCACCCGACCGGACAGCCCCAGTGTTCTGATCAATCAGGCTCTTCCCAGAGGTTATGTCCATGATATGTTTGTTAAAAACAATATCGTTTATGCTTCGCATGGCGGCAATGGTCTTTCTCAATATGATTGTACCGGAGCTACGTGTACCGGAGAGCTTTCTCATTTTCAAACCGGCGGATATAACCACAGCAGTTGGATGACGGCAGACAATAACCTAATGGTCAATGCCATTGAAACCCCTGGTCATCCACTCTGGTTATTTAAACTGACCGGGGGAAACATCAGCAGTGAAAACTATAAAACCTTTAAATCCATTACGCTCAAAGAACAGTATCCAAACAGGCCACCGGAGGATACCGCGAATATCGGGCACAATCCCTATATCATTGGAAACCGGGTTTATGTTTCCTATTATACAGATGGAGTACAGATATTTGATATCAGTGATGTAAACAACATCCGGCGAATTGCCTATTTTGATACGGACCGGGATCATACTTCTTATTTTCCCGTATTCCGGGGATGCTGGGGAGTTTATCCTTTTCTTCCATCCGGCAATATACTGGCGAGTGATATTCAATCCGGGCTCTGGGTCTTCCGGGTAAATGAGGCGGCCTTAACCTTAAATTTTATCCAGCTAAAAGGTAGGCTGATTCATATTAACCAGATCGGGCTCCAACTTGATTTTATTGCTCAAGCGGGTACAAAATCCATTTGGCTGGAAAAGAGTACAGATAGTATTACGTTTAATCCCTTCCGTGAAATTGAGGGTTGGAAAAAACTTATAAAATATCATGGAAGTATTTTGGATAATGAAGTGTCCCTGAATAACTATTATCGTCTTAGAATTATAAATGAAGACGGTTCATCCACTTACTCCAACGTGCTTAATATAAAAAGCACTAAATCAAAAATTAAAATTTGGCCAAACCCGGTTGAATATCGTTTTAATATTGTGGCTGTTTCAGATATTACGAAAATCACCTTGAGCGATATACAGGGTAGAACATTATTTAAATGGATCAATCCCCCGACCTCTATTGATCTGCCGGAAATGATAGGTAATGGGGTTTATATTTTGGAGATCCAGGAAGGTCCGGTATCCAACTTTAGTAAATTAATCGTGCAGCGTTAAACATAAATAGCTCAAATTAATGTCCTTCCATTTGTCGCCATCCTGACGGCCCTGGTTAACCTTAACCTATTTTGGGGCAGTTGGTCGATTTTTAACTGAATGACATTGTCGGAGATAAATAGGGTGATTAAGTTTTGGTGCATTGTGGAAAAGTCGCTATGCCCTACTTTTTAGGGGATCACCACAGTTGATTTTCGGAGTAGTAATTCGTTTATTTTCCCAATTTTCTTTTGAATTTATTTAAAAAAAGTGCAATGCAAATAATTACAATAAAAGTTTATCAATTTATATATTAATTACCAACGATTTTCACGTTCTTTCATTTTGCCATCAGCATTTGGTGGTAAAACCCATTGCTTTTCAATAAATCTTCATGCCGGCCTTGTTCGACTACTTTGCCATCGTGCAAAACAACAATATCGTCACAGTGTCGGATGGTTTTTAACCGATGTGCGATGATGATTAATGTTTTTCCCTGTGATTTAAACCAATCCAGGGTGTCCAGTACCTGGGATTCAGCCCGTGGATCCAGCGCTGAAGTAGCTTCATCGAGTACCAGAATTTCGGGGTTTCGATAAAGAGCCCGTGCAATCCCTAATCTTTGTTTTTGACCCCCGCTCAGGTTGATTCCCTGTTCACTCACGATAGCCTGATATCCCATGGGCAGACCGTCAATAAAATCATGGATACCCAACCGGGTGCATAGCGCTATGATTTTTTTGAGATCAGGGTTAAAATCACCAAGCGCAATATTCTCCATAATGGTACCGGTAAACAAGTTGATTTGTTGTGGTACAATAGAAATGGTCCTCCTGAGGCTGTTTATGGAAATATATTGCAAATCGTATGAGCCGATATATATTTTTCCTTCTTTTAAGGGATAGAGGTTTTGTAATAAAGCAGACAAGGTTGATTTTCCACTACCACTTTCTCCTGCGATGCCAATTGAACTGCCTTTTTTAATTAGCAGATTCATTCCTTTAAAAACTTCTACCCGTGTTCCATATCGAAATGTTATCTGAGCAAACCGTATATCCCCCATTATTTCAGGGCATAGATCAATTTTGGGTACAGCACTGAGCTCCGTGTCCAGATCGATGATTTCAAATAACCTGTCCGCAGCGACCAGTGCATCCTGGATGGACCTGTTGGCTCCAATCAGAGCAGCTGCGGGTCCGGTAAAATAAGCGATCAAAGCATAAAATGATAGCAATTCTCCTGGAGACAGTTCGCGTTTAATTACAAAAAAAGAACCGGCCCATAATATGATAATAGTAAGCAGCCGGGTCGTCCCTTCAGTAATACTGGCAATACCGAGCCCCAGGGTGCCGGACTTGAAAATGGAATCAAGCAGGTTAGTAAACCGGGCTTCTGTTTTTTCCTGAGTTGGTATTTCGATCCCGAATTGTTTGATCGTTCCGGCAGCGTGCAGACTTTCCACCAACTGGGCTTCCAGCTCAGCACCTTGCTCCATCAATCGCCTGACCCAACTTTTGTTAATCCAGTTGCTAAACCAATAAATTAAAATATAAAACGGAAGGACAGCCAGGATGATCAGCGCCAGCTTCCAATAATAGATAAACATTACCGCCAGCGAAAACCCAATGATTAAAACATTGACAATAATGCTTTGTGCTATTTCATTGATAAAAGACCGGATTTTTACGGCATCATTGACCCGGCTCATGATTTCTCCGACCCGCATCGTATCAAAAAAAATTTGTGGCAGATAAAGCAGGTGTTTATAATATCCCAGGATCAGCCGTTTATCAATGTATTGACCGGCCTGAAGGGAAAACCAGGATTTTAAATAACCAAAACCAAGCTGAAAGCCCAGGAGGAGGATCATACCAAGACTGAGGAGATGGAGCAGTTTGACGTTACCATCGACGAGGACGAAATCGATAATTTTCTGAAGATAAATAGAGGTAGATAGTCCCAGGATAGTATAAAAAAGGGCTGCCATCAGAGCCATAAACACCAAGCTGCGTTGGGGATGAATTAGTTCCCAAAATCTTAAACCATGTGAGCGGTTTAATCTACCTTTTATAAAATGAGGTGCCGGTGAAATCAAAATGACCACCCCGGTCCAGATTGTTTTAAACTCCTTAAAGTTCATTTTAATCAACCTTCCAGGTCCTGGATCCATCAACGTGACGGTTTGTTTATTAATTTTAAACAACACACAATAATGGTGCAGGGAATTTTTAATCAGAACGTGTACAATAACCGGTAATGGCACAGTACTTAGGGCTTCAAAAGGCCCCTTAACGCCACGGGCATTCATGCCTAAGAAGGCTGCTGCTTCAATCATTCCCAGCACATTTGTTCCTTGTTTATCGGTGCCCGCTTTTTGACGGATGCGGGCAATTGGTATTTCCAACTGATAATATGCAGCTACCGAAGCAAGGCAGGCGGCACCACAATCGGTGATATCCCTTTGTTTTATTTTTACTTTTGATGAAATCATAAAACACCCATGAATTCAAAAGGAGTTATTCAAAGGGCTGATTGTTTATCGGATTAAGCCAGTCATCAACGGTATCCCATAATAACTGCCAAATCGCTCGCTCGGTAATAATAAATCGAGCATTAAGTGTCATTCCCTTTTTTAACTGGACACTATATCCGTTTTTTAGTTGTAGCCGGGAATTGGAAATGGAGCAACGTATTTTGTATACTGGTTTATGATTCATAAGGGTAAAATCATTATCGATAGAAGTGATTTTGCCGGTAAGTAAACCAAAATATTTATAGTCAAAAGCTTCAATCTGAAACCGGACCTCCTGGCCGGGCAATAATAATCCAACGTTTCCAGGGCTGGCTAAACACTCTGCAATCAACTCAACTTCCGGTGAAATATTCCCCAAAAGCTGGCCGGCCTGGATGGCACATCCCGGGTAAAGGGCATGAACTTCCTGGACAATGCCGCTAACGGGTGCTTTTATCACATATCGATACTCGTTTTCCAGCAATTGTAAACGCTGGGTTTCAAACTTTTTTAACTCTTGTTGTTTAAGATCCAGTTCCTGTTCCCAAAATAGAGGTTGTTCGACCAAAAAAGCCTCACGGGCAGCCGTAAGCCGGTTAAATTCAGTTTCTTTATCAAAAAGTTCTTTGGGTGCTATGACTTTCTCTGAAGCGAGATGAGTAGCAATATCGAATTCTTTTTTCGCCTTATAAAGTGAAAAAGTCAGTTCCTGAGCAGTATGATTAAAACGATAATATTGCTGACGCAATACGGGATGTTTTACCTGATTAAGGGCAGGGAGATTAGTTTTTTTATTCAATAAGCATTTAAGGTCAGCAATGTATTCGGCTCTCCATGATATTTCATAATTCAACAGGGCTATTTGATTGTCTCTTTCGTGATTTTTAAGCCTGAACAACAGCTCGGAAGACGATACGGCTTGTCCTTCCTGCACATAAATGCTATCAATGATACCACTCGTCAGGCTGATGATTCCTGTCCTTTCTTGTTCGGGCCTGATCATTCCAGGTAAGGCGATGGACACCGGTACAGAGGTCATTCCAGAAAAAAGAAATATCAGGACAAAAAAGGAAGCGGTAATAATATAGAATATACTTTTCAAGAATCAGGGTTTTAAACTTGGATCCCGGAAACCGGGACAGGGTTGATCTAAACGGTGTAGAACCGGGTGATTTATTAAAAAAATAGAAGAATAGCTAGTGGTTTGTATCGATCCTGAATATCAAAGCAGCGGAATTTGAATGCAAGTGATGTGAAAGAGAAGATAAGTGGATGGGATATCAACCCAAAACGAAGGAGGGCTGTTTTCCTTGTTAAGTAGTGAAATTTAATCACGTTTCAGATTGATGGTGGGGTATTCCGAAAAACGAATAAATTTAAAAAACTTAGACCATCCCGAAACCGGGATGATCTAAGCGCGTCCCATTGTTAATACCGATTACAAAATATAACCCAAAATAAAATGAAAGAAATGCCAGGATATTTAAAATTTGCTAAAAAGAAGTTAGCCTTATTAAAGTTAAACCCTATCCTTCCGTATAAAAGAAGAATTTGTATTTAACCTTCCATTTGATCTGCGAGATATTTGTCGGATAAAAAAGCCCACTTAAAAAATTTAATCAGCAAAGAAACCAGACAAACAATCCCAACAAATCCCCAAATTCCCCAGGTGTTTAACTCATCATTTATTTTTTTCCAATTCATGGGGACATTTTTTCATGATATTTCATTATTATTAATAAACCGTTTAATGATGGTTTAAGGCAATCAGGTTTGCCATTAAGAGCCAGGGTGAAGAGCGCTGCCGTGAATAAGGTGTTTATTGACATACGCTCCTTCGTCAATGCCCCAGAGGATGAATCGGGTCAAAACATATACTACATCGTACACAAAAGAAGTTTCTTTAGTGGGAGCACCACCATCAATATGAATTATTTCATTATATGATAATTCTAACATAGTGTTTAGTTTTATTTGTTAAAAAATGAAGGAATGATCTCACAAAAAATAATCTTAGCAAAATAATACACTCCGGCCATAAAACAGATAAAAACAAAGGTGTTTAAGTTCCCAATGTATTCAATTGCTTTGATTATTTTTTGTTTCATAGTTATACGATTTTTAAATTAATGTTTGACGTGGTCTTGTACCGCGTCCGAAACGGCTTGCTTAACGTCGCTCCAATTGTCAGCGATATAAAGAAAGATAGCGCCTGCGACTGATTTTTTTAATGCTGCTCTAAAAAACTCAGGTCCGAGCCCACTTCCACCCTGAGTATTTAAAATTTCAATTTTATTCAATTCTACGAAATTCATGGAATATAAATTAATAATTATAAAAATAGTTTCCTTCTTTTTTTACTCCAAGAGCCGGGCATACAAGGTATCACTCCCGCCATTAGGGTTATTGGCCCCAACAGGTGCCGTGATCAGTGGCTGCATTAATGCGGTTGGCCACCCGACTCAAAAAGTCTATGATAAGATATAACCTGTAAGCCACTTTGTATTGTCTTTTGTTTATCCAATCCCCCTGTCGATCTTTATCCATCCGGACAGGATTGGGACTGAACACTCAAAAGACAAGTACAAAGCGACCTAATCTTAGTGCCTCATAGTGTTTTTTGATTGCTCAAAAAAGTGCAATTTGAATGCGGGTGTTTATAAGTAAAAAGGATGCATCCTCCAGGTTATTAAAAGAGCAACCCTGTTTACCTATTTAAAGGGTGATCTGAAGAAATGGATAAGTATATTTTTTTCTATCCGGATAGTTATTTCCCCTGATCATCCATATTCATTTTAAAATCTGAAAAGAACTTATGTTTTTATTAATTCGTGTTGTGATATTAAACAACCTCTCAATTAATTAGTGATACTAAATTAGAACCTCTTTTATAGTTTTCCAAATGCCTGACCTATATTGTCGTGAATTGACTTCTGAAAATTTTAATTATCCTTAAAAGGCAAGCAATATTTTTATTCTGCCAGAGGGTCTGTCCTGAAGGAAGCTAATATCATCCGGATTTCCCCATAGTTGAATTCTTCCCCAAGAACATCTTTAAGCGCCTTAAGGGTATAATCTGGATGCTCCTGGATCAAGGCACTCAATTTTTTAATTTTTGTTTCTTCCACTACAGCATGGATGTTTAAGTGACCTGCGGCGACAGCATCTGCAAGATGGCTTTCTATCGTTGAGACGGCCATGGCCCGTTCCCTGGCGATTTCAACAATCGATTTGCCGGATTTGAATAATTCATAAGTAAGCTGACGGGTTTCCCCTTTTATTTTTTTAATAACTTCGCGATGGGGACTTTCGACAGCCAACTGGGTTGGTAAATGGTTTTGAGAACAAAAATCCTCAATCATTTCAATTAATTGGATTCCGTATTGTTCAATTTTCTTTTTTCCCAGACCTTTAATCCCGGCTAAGGCGGGCAGGTTGCCGGGTAATTCATGGCAGATTTGTTTGATCGCTTGTTGGGACAATATCATATATATGGGCAGGTCACGTTCCAAGGCCAGTCGATCCCTCCATTGTTTAATGGTGGCATACAGGTTTTTGTGAACCATAGGTATTTCATCTTTGGGCAAAACTCTTTTAGCCAGCTTTTTAATGAGCGGATCAATAGATGCATTGGCTTTGTTTTGCAGATATCGGGTGGTCTCAAATTTTTTCTCGCTGGCTTTCAGTACCTGGGTTTTTTCGTGGCATTCCCTGAATAAATGATCCAGTGCCTGGCGCAGGGTTTTTTGAATTTCTTTATTGTCGGTATCCAGGTCCAGGGAGAGCAAAGTATCTATAAAATATCCCTGCAGCCTGGATAATAAATAGGTACTTCCCTTTGGTACCCTTTCCTGTAAAACCTCGTGATCTTCTGGCAGTCCGGGTTGAATTAAATACGTTTCCACCTGGATTAAAAACTTATCAGCGATGTCGAGAATTTCTTTTTGATAATACAAAGAAAGCTGACGAATGATATCCGCGGTCCCCGGCGCAAGGGAAGAGTCAAGAGTATCAATGAGTTTATTCAGGTAAGCCAGCCTCTGTTTTATACCTTTAAAATCGAACAACTCTCTGATCAGTTCACTTTGAGTGGCTTTGCGGGCCTCTATAAGACTGGTTTCATCCGGATTTTGCAATTGAGATTCGCTGTTAAAAGCAGAGATGGTTTGATCCATGCGGATACTTTGCGAATTGATGGGTGTCAAGAGGACGAGGCCTTCAAAGGTTTTGCACCGGCTCAGGGCTACATATACCTGTCCATGGGCAAAAGAAGACCGGGCATCGATAATAGCCCTTTCAAATGTCAATCCCTGACTTTTATGAATCGTGATTGCCCAGGCCAGTTTAATCGGAAACTGGGTAAATGTTCCAATTACGTTCTCCTGCAATTGTTTGTTTTCATCTATAGCATATTTGATGTTTTGCCAGGCTACCCGATTGACCCGGATATCCGATTGATCCCCCTGGCAACGGATGGATATCAGCTCGTCTTTAATTTCTGTAATGATCCCCAGTTTGCCATTATAATATATTTTGTCTTTGCTGTTGTCATTTTTAACAAACATGATTTGAGCGCCCACCTTTAGTTCAAGCCGGTAATCGTTTGGATAGTTCGGTTCGGGGAATTCATTTTCAATTGTGGCGGTGTAGGTATGGGTTTTCCCACTTAATGCCACCAATTTATGTTGATTGATAGACTGGGCCGTGTGGTTATGCGTGGTCAGGGTGATATATTCTTTGTCCTCCGGGGCCTCAAAATCCGGTTTATAACGGGTATTCAACCAATCTATATCGTTTTGACTTAACCGTTTTTCCCTGATCTTGTTAAGCAAGTCGATGAATACCTGGTCAGCCTGGCGGTAGATATGAGTAAGTTCTATGACTACCGGCAGGCTTTTTTTCAAGGCCAGACTGTCAAAAAAGAATATACTGGAATAATAAGGTTTGAGCAAAGTCCATTCTTCTTCTTTTATAATAGGAGCCAATTGATGCAAGTCCCCGATCATCAGCACCTGAACGCCGCCAAAAGGTTTGTAACGGTTGCGGTATCTCCGGAGCACGGCATCTATTCCGTCCAGCATATCGGCCCGGACCATACTGATTTCATCAATGACGAGCAGATCCATCGCGCGCAAAGTTTTTAGTTTTTCAGCGCTGTATTTGTGTTCTCTGTCTAAAGGCCGGGCATTCTCCGGGTCGGGTATAAATGGCCCGAAGGGAAGTTGAAAAAAGGAGTGAATGGTCACTCCGCCGGCATTGATAGCAGCGACACCCGTAGGAGCAACCACCACAATTCTTTTGGGGGTGGAATTTTTTAAGTTTTTAAGAAAGGTTGTTTTACCCGTACCGGCTTTACCGGTGAGAAATACGTTTTTATTGGTAAAGCGGACATACTGGTCGACCAGGTGTAATTGAGGATTAAGGGTCTTCATTTCGGGGTATAAATATAGAGTATGCATAAGGAATAAATTAGATGATGAGATGGCAAAATAATGACCTGTTCAGTCGTTATTCGTCTGATAAGCGGTTCTTTTCGATTGTAGCCGATTATAGCTGGATAAAAACGGCTAATGCTTTCCATTCGGCCTGCTAAGACTCCCTGGGATCTATGGAGTTTTAAATCAGAAATATTCTATTGGTAATTTTATACCTGCTTGAAATTTATCTGCATCCGGGAAATGAATTATCTTTTCACCATTAAGCCGATGGCCTTTGTCAATTCTTTTTTGTCCGTTTATCACCTAAGCCCGCTTCAATGGTTTCTGGTGCTGTTCGCTGCAATGATCATCGGTATGTCCAAAGCCGGAATAGGATCTGTTTCCATTATCTCCGTTTCCATCTGGGCCTGGATATTTGGCGGCAGGATGTCCACCGGAATGATACTGCCTATGTTGATATTCGCGGATATTCTGGCTGTCCGGTATTATAAAAGACATGCCTTATGGGATCACCTCAAAAAGTTATTACCCTGGATAGCGGCAGGAGTATTGCTGGCTGTGGTCTGCGGCCAGTATATCAATGATCAGCTCTTTAAACGCCTGATGGCTTTTATCATATTGATCTCTTTATTTGCATTGTTCTGGTGGGAAAAAAGGCCAATGGCTAAGGTGCCCTATCATTGGTTGTTTGCAGGAAGTATGGGGCTGGCCACGGGGTTTACTTCTATGATCGGCAATTTGGCGGGCGGATTTTCTACGGTATATTTTATCAGCATGCAGGTATTAAAAGACAATTTTATCGGGACCGCGGCCTGGATGTTTTTTATACTTAATAGTTTTAAACTTCCTTTTCATATTTTGGTGTGGAAGACGGTGTCAGTATCTTCCGTTACTTTAAATGTAATGATGATCCCTGCGATAGCCGTTGGATTTTATACCGGAGTTTTTTTGGTTAAAAAACTCAATGAACAACGGTTCCGGAAGGTAATACTCTGGCTGACGACGATCAGCTCGTTATTGATTTTGTTGGATCTTTAAGGAACAAATCATTAAATAAAGTTAGAAGATTCATTTACAATTCAGCCATTTGGTCACCTTACCACCAAAGATTAGATCGGCACAACAAGAAGAATGGGATCAAAAACCACTGAGGCTGTTTAACTTATCTTTCATTCTTTAATCGTTTCGATTACAAATCAGGTATCTTCATATCATTTGCAGACATCATTGAATTCATCGCCACTTTTTCAATGAATAAATCAGGTAAATTGTGATCGGAAAAATAAAGGAACTGCTAACCAATAAAAGCAACCAGGTCGTTTTGGACCAGATGGTTTTCAGTGGCTCCGGTTTTTTGACCACGGTGGTGCTGGCGCGCATATTAGGGCCCGCTGAATTTGGCATATATGCTTCCGTGGTGCTGATCTCATACCTGATCATAAGTATAATGAATGCCCTGGTCATTCAGCCTTTCCAGGTGGCTCCGGCAGAAATCAGTGACCAAACATCCTATCATTCATTCACGTTTTGGGTGCAACTGAATTTATTACTTATACTATCCGTTTTTATATTTATTATTCTTCGTTTTAATATAAAAGCGTTGGATTCCTTCAATCAATTAAACGAAGGTCAGATCATTTATTATATCTGTTTTATATTCCAGGATTATTTCAGGAAGTTTTTTTTAGCCAAAGCCTGGGTATTTTCCATCCTGATGATCGATATCCTAACGTCTGTTTTACAAATCATTTTATTAGGCCTTGCGTTTTGGGATACCACCTGGACCTTGAATAATATTATCTTATGGATGGGGTTGACTTATCTGCCGGGAATAATAATGTGTATAATCATACTAAAACCCTGGTTTAATCATTTAAGTGATTGGCCGTCTTATATCAAACTACATTATGAGACCGGAGGCTGGATGATGTTGACTTCTATTACTCAATGGTGGTCGGGCAATTTGTTTTTTGCGGTCACCGGTGTTTTTCTGGGAGCCCAGGCATTAGGCGCTTTTCGATTGGTCCAATCGGTTCTTGGAATTCTGAATGTATTACTTCAAACGTTTGAAAACTATGTAATTCCAACCGCCACAAGGCTTTATAAACAGTCAGCGCAAAAAGCGGTTAAGTATTTGCAAAAGATCACTTTAAATGCCGCTCCTTTGTTCGGGATATTACTTGGAATAATATTTATTTTTGCCAAACAGATCATACAATTAGCCGGGGGAAAGGAATTTGCCGATTATGATTATGTAGTCCGGGGCATGGCGGTGCTTTATGCACTCATTTTTTTAGGATACCCGATAAGAATAGCGATCAGAATGTTGTTGTTGAACAAAAGTTATTTTTTGGGTTACTTGTTTTCATTATTATTTTGCATAGCCTCTTTCAGGTTTCTTCTCAACGCATGGAACCTCCGTGGCGCGATTGCAGGGTTGATTATTTCCCAACTGATTGTGATGGGTTACTGGCAATTTATCCTTGTGAAAAACAAATTGTTCTTATTAAAAAAATCGGATGGGTGAACCATCACAAAATGGAAAGGGGAGGTAATTATTACTTAGGGTGTGCAGAATAATTAAAATCATAAACCGGATCCGGGCCAACTAATTATTCATTCTATCAGTTGGATAAATTTCCATAACACAAATTATAATGGTATCTAATCACTGACCCTGATTTATTAATCTATTCTTGTATTTTTAGGAAAAAAATACCATCTCATGAAAATCAAACACTATAATCGCAGAACATTTTTAAACAATACCATTGGACTATCTACCAGTACGGCAGGTATGTTGATTCTGCCCAGATATTTAAATATCAATGCCCTCATGGCGAAGGATGTCAATCTCAATCATATTGGCCCATTGGAAGGGTACACCCCTCAGGTTGGCACCTTGATTTCAATGTTGGATTGGTTATCAGACTCTGTGATTGGAGTAGCAAAAAACTTAACGGTAGACGAATTGGATTATCTGCACGATTCGGATTCCAATTCTATTGGGGCGCTTATGCTGCATATAGCAGCCACGGAGGTAATATACCAGGACATTACTTTTCATCAATTAGATGATTTCAGTGGTGTCAATAAATTGAAATGGAATGTAGCTATGGAGTTGGGCCCTGATGCCCAGGTAAAAATCAAGGGAAATCCTTTAGCGTATTATGTAGAAGCCATGGACGAAGCAAGAGCCACCACAAAAAAGGAAATGAAAAAACGGAACGATAGCTGGCTGTTATCCGGCGAAACAAAAGAGTGGGACTGGAATAATTATTGCAAATGGTTTCATGTCGCTGAACATTTTGCCAACCATCGTGGCCAAATGACCTGGTATAAAAAAAGGTTGCCTAAAAAATAGGCAAACCAACACGTTACCTCAAACTTACTTTTTTACCGGATTTAACAGCGGCGACTATGGCGTCCAAGATGATCATATCTTTTAACCCTTCCTCCCCGTTTACCGGTACAACAGGCACCTTACCGGCCAGTATGATGTCGGACATTTCATCCATCTGGACCGTTTGATGGGTGACGTGGGCATGGGTGAGTTCCCCCTTATTGGTCCTGGCTTTGATGGGGCCATAACCAGTGGAAGGTTGCATTTCAGCAAACCCTTTTTCTGCATTAAGATAAAAACGATCGAGGCCATTCATACTATAGGTGGACAAACACGAGGCGACCGCTCCGCTGGGGAAGCCCAATTGAAAAGTAATGGTCTCATCGACTCCTTCTTTGAATTTGACCTTATCGATCTTCGTTTCCTGGGCCGTCACCCAGATCGGTTCTTCACCCACCATATACCGCGAGCCATTGACTGCGTATAGTCCGATATCCATCAAAGACCCTCCCCCGGCCAGCTCTTTTTTTAACCGCCATTGATTGGGGTCTCCGATTCGGAATCCACACAGTGCCTGAAAAAACATAATCTTACCCAGTTCGCCATCTTTTCTCATACGGACAATCTCCAGGGTCTTGGGTTCAAAATGCATGCGGTATCCTACCAACAATTTGACTTTGGCGGTTTTACAGGCCTGGATCATTTGCCGGGCCTGGGCGGCATTCATAGACATCGGCTTTTCGCAAATCACATGTTTGCCGGCTTTAGCTACCCGGATGGAATAAGGGGCATGCAGGGAATTCGGAGTGATGACATACACCGCATCGATGTCCGGATTGTTTTTTATTTCATCAAAATTGGTATAGTTATAACAGTTTTTCTCGGGGATACCGTATTTGGCCTGCCAGGCAGTGATCTTAGAAGGTGTGCCACTGATCACACCGACGAGCTTGGCCCGGGTACAGGTCTGCATGGCATCCGCCACCCTCGTACCATAACTACCGAGACCCAGGATGGCCACTTTTAATACAGGTCCTTCGTATGGGACTTCGTCATTGCTGTGAACCGTTTTCAATTCCAGATCAGATAAAGCAGGCAAGGCTATTAAAGAAGCGCTTAATTTTTGAAGAAAGTTTCGTCGGGATTTCATGGATTAAATGATTTTATCTTTTATTTGAATAAAAATTGCTCTATTGGGCGTTTGATTAGCCTTGTTCAAAGATGGTGAATGTTCAGGAAAAGTGGAGTATCTGGTTAATATACATCGAAAATAATGAAGTGTAAATAGGATAAGAAAGGACACCAAATATTAACAACTAATATTATCAGGGGGTTATTATCTGATCGGTCCGAAACTTCCTGCTTCAACTCATCACTGCCACATTTTTTGCTTGCCTAAGCAGCTTACCAGTTTTAAATCACATTAATGGAATTCGCAGCAACAGTCGTTATTGGGAATGACCTTTCTGCATAGAATAAATTGAGTATCATGCCGGGTACGAACCATTTTGGCGTTATAACAAAGACAAAATGGTTAAAAACCTTTCAATAAATGACCTGGTTGGAAGGGAAGCTAAAATTACCGGAAGTCTCGATGTATTCGCCTTTTAAACTCATATCAACTCCAAGAGGGCGGACCTTGACCGAAGCGTCATGGCTGACGATAAATGTTTTAAATTCCATTTCCCCGACCCAATCATCATAGGAATGATACATACTCCACCAGCATAAATACAACGCTCTACTGCAATTTTCTACTGCGGTATACTTCAACAAAAGAATAAAACTGAGGCATCATTTCGGTGATGCAGATGGTTATTTCCTGACCTGTTCGTCAGGAGCGACTGAATAAAACCCGTAAATTGACCATATGAAACAGAAAAAGGAGCTAACTGCAATTATCGAAAAAGAAGGCAGCGGATATGTATCTCTTTGTCCGGAACTTGATATAACAAGTCAGGGAGATACGATCGAATAAGCACGGACAAATCTGATTGAGGCTCTTGAACTTTTCTTCGAAACGGCTTCATCCACTGAGATTATCGACAGATTACATGATGAAATACTGATAACTCGGGTTCAGATTGCAGTGTAATGTGGACGCTTTCAGGCAAAGAAGTTTGTCAAATTCTTACCAAACATGGGTTTGTGCAGGTACGGAAGCGAGGAAGTCACGTTGTTATGCAGAAAAAAGTAGAAGGCACAACGGTAACCGTTCCAGTTCCTATTCACAAAGAACTTAAAACAGGTACGCTTTTCTCGATCATTTGACAAAGCGGAATATCCAAAGGAATATTCGGATAAAAAAACATACGCTTCCAATAACCTGGCGGCTTCATCTACTCCTTTTACGACATTACACCAGCCCAGCTTCCTAAATTTTCTGACATTTCTTTAGACTAAAAGAAACCGGTTTTTAAAAATCGATAAAGCCTGTTGCATTAAAAAACAAACCCGAAGTTTGCACCAGATTGAAATATCAGGTTTACGTCATTGAACTCTCCAAACGGGTATTTACCGAAAATACACGGTTCCGGACAGCCAATCCTCAATTTAACGGGGTGCTGGAATGTCTCTATGTCGGTATGACCAGCAAAACTCCGGCGGAGCGATTCAAACAACATAAGACCGGATACATCAATAAAAAAGGCCATAAATTATCAGCCAATATTGTAGAGAAGTATGGCACTTATTTACGCCCAAGTCTTTATAGTCATTTAAATTTGAAAACGATGACGAAACAAGAAGCACTTAAATTGGAAGAAAAACTGGCACTGGATTTAAGAAGACAAGGGTATGCGGTTTGGTTTAATTGAATTTTTACCTCATTTTGAGAAGCTCTAAAGATGCGGCTCGTGATTTAGTGGATCGTCTCGATATTGTCAGAACCGTGATTTTCACGATTTAGAGGATTTACCGCGATTTTGAAATGTCAGAACCGTGATTCTCGCGATTTAGAGGATTTACCATGATTTTGAAATGTCAGAACCGTGATTTTCACGATTTAGAGGATTTACCGCGATTTTGAAATGTCAGAACCGTGATTTTCACGATTTAGAGGATTTACCGCGATTTTGAAATGTCAGAACCAGGA
>JAWXBI010000101.1:0-70656 GCA_034439915.1 Saprospiraceae bacterium
TACCCTTAGGTGTTTTACCTATAGTAAATCCCTACGGGATAGAGGGATTTTTTACTTTTTATAGCCGAAGTTTGTAAACCAATATTCAGAACTGCCTATATACAGGCCTCAGTGGCTTGAGAAAATTTTTTAGATACTTTACGGGATGGATACTTTGCAAGGGCTGTACCTGGAGCAATGCGTAAAGTTAGATGGTAAACTCTACAAGTTGCTTGTATTTGAAATCTGGGTTAAAGAAAATGAAAAGCCGGGTTTATTTGGAGGGGTCAATACACGGCGAATGGCAGACACGCCCCGATTGGGATCGGGGTGGTCAGTAATGGCCATGCTCCGATGCTCGGAGCCCCGGGTACTTATAAGGGTTTAAAACTGCTTTTCCAAGCCCATGGTGGGACGACTATTGAAAAACCAGTGTCCCCAAATTTTAAGTTTCCATACCTTTTTCGCAATCCGATTACATTTCTGATTGTGATCGAACAAATCCCCGTGGACCACATTTAAAATAGATTATAAGCCTTTCCCCTTATCTTTGCCCCCTTATTATTATGAGCAAAAACGGGCGTGTATTGGTGGCCATGAGCGGAGGTATAGACAGTACTGTCTCGGCTATGCTGTTGCACGAACAGGGATATGAAGTCGTAGGCATTACGATGAAAACCTGGGACTATGCCAACAGCGGAGGAAATAAAAAGGAGACCGGCTGCTGCAGTCTGGACTCTATCAATGATGCCCGCGCCGTCGCCGTCAAGATGGGATTTCACCATTTTATTTTTGATATCCGGGAAGAATTCGGAGATTTTGTGATCGACAATTTTGTTGAAGAATACCTCGCCGGCAGGACCCCCAATCCCTGTGTACTTTGCAACACCCATATCAAGTGGGAAGCCCTGTTGAAAAGGGCGGATGCCCTCGATTGCCAATGGATTGCCACAGGTCATTATGCCAGGGTCAAAAATCACGAAGGCAGGAAATATATAGCCCGGGCTGAAGACACCTCCAAAGATCAATCCTATGTATTGTGGGGCCTTTCCCAGGCATGCCTGGACCGGACAATGTTTCCTTTGGCTGATCTCGTAAAACCTCAGGTGCGGGCTTATGCTGCAGAAAAAGGTTATGATGAGCTCGCTAAAAAAGCAGAAAGTTATGAGATATGTTTTGTGCCGGACAATGATTACCGCGGGTTTTTGAAACGCAAAAGGCCGGAATTGGAGTTGGAGCTCAAAGGTGGAAATTATATTGATGCAGCAGGAAAGGTACTGGGCCAACATGAAGGATATCCGTTTTATACGATTGGACAAAGGAAGGGATTGGGGATTCATCTGGGTGAACCTATGTTTGTTACAGAAATCATGCCTGAACAAAACCTGGTCGTCCTGGGTAAGGAAGATGAACTTCAACGCAATGGAATGCAAGTGTATAAGACCAATTGGCAAAAGTATACCAACCCCAGAGACCTGGAATGTGTGATAAAAATCCGCTACCGCGATGCCGGCACCTGGGGTTTACTGGATAGCCATACGGAAACGACGGCGAGTGTGAAGTTTCATATTGCCGCTAAATCCATAGCACCTGGTCAATCTGCAGTATTTTATGAAGGCGATGATGTCATCGGTGGTGGAATTATTCAATCCGGATATACCCTCAACCAGAATTGATGAAGTTCAGCCTTATTCTTGCTTTGGTTTTGTTTTTAATGATTGCCCCATCTTGTGTAAAAAATGAATCTACTCAAATAGATATCGAATCCGATAAAACATACTTCCCTTTGCAGATAGGCAAATTTGTAGAATTCGAAGCAGATTCCATTTTATTCCGGCAGGGGATGTTTTTAGATTCAGTGCGGTTTTTTGCCCGTGAAGAAATTGTATCTCAAAGTATGGACAGCCTGGGAATTTATTATACTATTCTCCGATCGCAACGTAAAAAAACAACAGAGGCCTGGCTACCCACAGCAACATATACTGCCCGGATATTAGGACAAAAAGCAATCCGCAATGAATCTAATTTGTTTTTTATTAAACTGGTCTTTCCACTGACCATAGGTTCATCATGGAATGGCCTGGCCTATGTCAATACCGATCAGATCTTTGACGTTGAAGGCGAATCGATAGAAGTATATCAAGATTGGGAATCTTTCCGGATCCGGGAACCGGCCGGTACGTTTATATCGGGGACTTTAAATTTTACCGAGGTCATCACGGTATTGCAGACCGATGAAGACAATATTATTTCCCGTCGTTATGCTGTGGAAAAGTATGCCAAAGGAGTAGGTTTAGTATATAAAGAAATGATCATCCTGGATTGTAACGCTACAGTCAATGATTGCAGTCGCACTACTTTACCCTGGCGATCCCGGGCAACCAAAGGATATATTTTCAGGCAGCAGGTTACAAAATATAATTAGTGGAAACGGATTTTGGTTCACAACTGGTGCCCATCGGGAGGATACTAAAAACCATTGGTTATCAAGGTGGTTTATTGGTTGATACTTACCCCGGGCTCGAAACCACCTGGTCTTTGATTGATAAATGCCTCATGCAGATCGATGGGGTCTGGGCTCCTTTTTTTATGGTTTCAAAAGAAGAAAAATCGGAAGGGGTATTGGTTATTTTTGAAGATCTGGAAGACAATAAACTGGCGAAATCCCTGATCCATCAGGAAGTTTTTGTGCTTCAAAGTCAAATCATGATCGGCATTGCTGAAACCGAAGAGTCCGAAGAAATAAATACATGGATAGGATTCACGATTCATGATCTTCATACGGATTTTTCAGCGGTTATAAGCCGGATTGAAGAAATGCCTTCTCAACTGTTGGCTTTTGTTGAATTTAATGGAAAGGAGATAGCCTTGCCGCTGGCAGAGGAGCTCATTGTGGGTTTGGATCCGGTTCAAAAATCGGTCACCCTCGACCTTCCTGACGGTATACTGGAGTTATAACTTTTTTTATAAAAATTTTTCGACTTGTGCGATGGCTTCTCCATTAAAAGGAGAGTGGGTCAATGCATTCAGTTTACGTTGGGCTTTTTGTCTTACCTCATCATTGATATAAGCCGCTATCATGACCAAAGCATAGGACAAAATACCCAGATCGTCTGTGTATCCAAGAAAAGGAGTAAGATCAGGAATGGTGTCTATAGGTGTCAAGAGATATCCCAAAGCGCCCACGATGATGCTCCTTGCCCAAACGGGTAAATCCGAACGCCGGAATGCATAAAACAATAAAAGCGCCGAATAGACCAGGGATAACCCTCCTTTTCTTAGAATCCTGGTACAAGTATTTTTCCACTTCATGTCTTGCAATATAACCTTATAACAAGAATAAGATGGCCCGGAGTTTCATTCCAATTGGTTATCCCTGTTATTTTTGTAGGATGAATCAGGACTTTGGTCGTTTTTTTATTTTGCTGACTTTTTTATTAGCAGTCGAGTCCTGTAAAACCAGGCTGAAAGATGAAATAGAACCCGCAACCAGCGGAAGATTTGCCTTAACTGCTTCAATTTCACACAATCCCCTGGAGGCATCAAATCTAAAATCGAAGCATGAAGGAATGATCTATGTACCACCCGGCAAGCTGGATGTACTGGATCCTAAGACCGGCCAATCCGCTTCGGTATTTATCAAAGGTTTTTTATTGGATAGCACCGAAGTCCGGGTCGTGGATTTCAGAGCGTTTGTTGAAAAGACCGGATTTAAAACGGAGGCCGAAAAATTTGGCAATGCTGCCGTATTTGATATGAAATCCCGCACCTGGGGATTAGTGGATGGTGCCCGATGGCAATACCCGCAGGGGCCACATTCACCGGGGTCCTCGGAAAACGATCCGGTAACTCAGATTTCCTGGTTTGATGCCACGGCCTATTGCAAATGGAAAGGGAAAAAATTGCCCAATGAGTTGGAATGGGAGCATGCAGCTCGGAACGGACAGAATGATCAGTCAACCTATTCCTGGGGAGAAGATTGGGAAAACGGGGACAAAATCAACGGCAATGTTTGGCAGGGTGAATTCCCTATTTCATTTAAAAACCTCGATGGATTTGAATCGGTAGCCCCGGTAGGCAGTTTTAAAATCAGCCCTCTGGGGTTCAAAGACCTTTCCGGCAATGTTTGGGAATGGTGTGACAATTGGCGCTTCGAATACGGACAATTGTCATCCGGTGATTTTTTAATATCGACTGAAAAAGCCATGCGCGGAGGGTCGTTTTTATGCGCTCCGAATTATTGCCATGGGTACCAGATTTCAGCCAGATCTTTTACCACCCCGGAAACGAGTTTATTCCATGTGGGTTGCCGATGTGCGAAGGAGGTGGAATAGGGGAGAGGAAGGAGGGAGAAAGGAGGGAGGAAGGGGTTAAAGGTTAAGGGTTAAGGGTTAAGGGTTAAGGGGGAGATGATTTAATTTTAATTTCCACTTTTTCCAATATCAGGTCAAGGTATTTTTTTACCTCTTTGAGGTTTTTTACATGGTCCTTGCCCAGAATCAGGCTTTCGTGTGTTTGTTTGAGGTGCCAGTCTTTTTTATATTCCGGGGTAGTGATCAGTTTAAGTAATTCCTGAAAAAAAGCGGATTCAAAAAAACTGGATTTGGCATTGGATAAAAAATAACACCTCAACCGGTGGTTTTTAAATATTATGCGTTCCATGCCCAGCCTTTTACCGAGCCATCTGACACGCAATCCTTCAAATAAGTCCATGACCTGATGAGGTATCTGTCCAAACCGATCTTTTAATTTAATAAGGAATTTGTCAATCCCGGCTTCATCCAGGATGGCATCCAGTTCGGTATAGATACTGAGCCGTTCAGGCGTGTTTTGTATATAGGTATCCGGTATCAACAACTCAACGTCGGTATCAATGGTACAATCCCGGACAAAATCTTTTTTCTTCTCCAATTCCTCCTTAAACACGTCTTTAAAATCATCCTCTTTCAGTTCCTGGATAGCTTCATCCAGGATTTTCTGGTACGTATCAAATCCAATATCCGAAATGAAACCACTCTGCTCAGCCCCCAACATATTACCTGCACCGCGAATATCCAGATCTCTCATCGATACATAAAATCCAGATCCTAAATCAGACAATTCTTCGATTGTTTTTAACCGATGCCTGGCTTCAGAAGTCAATGTAGCCGCCGGAGGAGCTATCAGATAACAGTACGCTTTTTTGTTGGACCGTCCGACCCTGCCCCTCAGTTGGTGAATATCACTCAAACCAAACTGATGGGCATTGTGGATAAATATGGTATTCGCATTGGGGATATCGAGCCCCATTTCGATGATATTGGTGCTGACCAATACATCGATTTTCCGGTCAATAAAATCCAATAAAGACTGTTCCAGATTTTTAGCTTCCATTTGACCATGAGCCATGCCGATTTCCACCGATGGGCATTGTTCCCGGAGGATTTCAGTAAGCTCTGGCAGGGAGGCAACCCGGTTGTGAACAAAAAATACCTGTCCACCGCGGTTGACTTCATAATGGATGGCATCCCGGATAAGTTCTTCACTGAACGTTACCCTTTCGGTATGTACCGGTTGGCGGTTGGATGGGGGAGTGCGCATAATGGACATATCCCGGGCGGATAACAAAGAGAATTGTAAGGTCCTGGGAATAGGAGTTGCCGTGAGGGTAAGGGTATCGACATTTACCCTTCTGCTTCTCAGTTTTTCCTTAGCCGCAACGCCAAATTTTTGTTCTTCATCAATGATTAAAAGCCCCAGATCCTTGAACTGGATATCATTGCTGAGCAAAGCATGGGTGCCTATCAGAATATCGACTTTTCCTTCCTTTGTCCTTTCAATGATTTCATTTTTTTCTTTAGTCGATCTGAAGCGGTTGATATAATCTATTCTGGGATCAAATTCTTTGAGCCGGTCGTTGAATGTTTTATAGTGTTGCAAGGCAAGGATGGTGGTAGGTACCAGGACGGCCACCTGCTTACCATCCAAAACAGCTTTAAACGCAGCCCGGATGGCCACTTCTGTTTTTCCAAACCCAACATCACCGCATACCATCCGGTCCATGGGATATTGTTTTTCCATATCCTGTTTGACTTCCTGAGTGGCTTTAAGCTGATCGGGGGTATCCTCATAAATAAAGGAAGCTTCCAACTCGTATTGCATATAATTGTCCGGCGCAAAGGCATGGCCTTTACTGGCCCTCCGTTTAGCATAAAGCTTAATCAATTCCTGTGCGATATCTTTGACCTGTCGTTTTGCTTTTCGTTTAAGGTTGGACCAGGTATCGCTTCCAATTTTATTCAGTGCGGGTTCGGTGCCTTCCTTACCGATGTATTTGCTGATTTTATGAAGCGAATGGATACTGACATACAATAAATCATTGTTTTTAAAAACCAACCGGACTACCTCCTGGGTCTTCCCATTGATTTCAATTTTTTCCAATCCGGAAAACCTCCCTATTCCATGATCGATATGGGTGACAAAATCACCCGGTTGAAGTTCACGAATTATCCTTAAAGTCAGTGCGGAGTCTTTCTGGTATCCCTCTTTTAACCGGTATCGGTGGAATCGTTCAAATATCTGGTGATCGGTATAACACAGGATTTTCTGATCTGAATCGATAAAGCCCTGGTGAATGGCAACCGGGACCGGATGGAAAATAATGCCCGCCTTAAGGTCTTGCAGGATGGCATCCAATCTGGCTAATTGTTTTGGGTTATCGGAAAATATAAAACATTCGTATCCCGCTCCTTGTTTCGATTTGAGCTCCTGGATCAATAATTCAAAATTCCGGTTGAAACTCGGTTGTTGATTGGAATGAAATTTTATTTCTTTAAGGTCGTGCAATTCCAGATCAGGTTTGACCCGGTAAAAAATCAACGGATGGTTCAACAACTTTTCAGTGATTTCCCTGGGATAGACAAATGCTTTTTCTCTAAAGATTTTTGCAAAAGCTGGTTGTTGGTCTTCATCTTTTTCGAATACCCGCACGGATTGGCTTTTCTCAAAACAATCCTGAAGCCGATCCAACATGAATTGAATATCTTCCAACCAGATCGTTGTTCCGGGTGGTAGTATTTCAAATATTGATACCTTTTCGGATTGATTGAATTCCGTGTGAATATTGGGAAGGATGCTGATTTTTGCCAGGTTACGGACAGAAAGCTGGGTTTCCGGATCAAAGATCCTAATGCTTTCGACCTCAGTATCAATCAATTCGATACGGTATGGATAATCGTTGGCGAACGAAAAAATATCCACAATACCCCCCCGGATTGAAAATTCACCGGGTTGGGTGACAAAATCCGTATGATTAAACCCATATTCTGTCAACAGATCCATCACAAAACGAAGGTCCATTTCATGGCCTTTTTCAATCTCTATCCGGCTTTTTTCAAGAGCTTTCGGTCCTACTACTTTTTCAAATAAAGCTTCAGGATAAGTGATAATACATAAAGTGCGGGCACTGAGGTGAAACAATTGATTGATGCATTCGGTCCGCTCTACTACCTGACTGGCTTTGATTTCTTCAAATTTTCCAGGGAGCTTAAAAGAATCCGGTAAAAAATACAATTGGGCCTGGCTGGGTATCAGGTTTTGCAGATCATTCAGCAAATAAGCGGCCTCCTCCTTGGACCTGGCAATGATCAGGTGGACCCCCGGATGATTGAGTGCCGTTGCGGCCAGGCAAAAGGATTCCATTGCACCGACCATTCCTGTGATATGGAGATGGGACGGTGGAGTCGTTAAGGAAGTTGAAATCTCACGCACACGTGCATCTTGCCGGTAGATTGCCAGCAAGCGGCTCAGGTTTTCCACCCGGCAAAGATATAAAAGCTGTCCAAAGGGGAACGTGGATTTTGTAGTCTAAAACCGGACTGTCAGCGTCGCCGGGGGGGTAAGGAGCGAAAAACCACCTCCACCCAGTTGCAAAAAAGTAATTTTGAATACTTATTTAACCATGCAACCTTTTGAAACCATTATCCTCTTTATTTGAAAAATTTACTAAAAAATGAAAAATCGTAATTTATTAAGAATCAGCACCAGCAAAGCGGTGATATATTTAAGTCTTTTGCTGGGTGGCTTATTGATCCTTCCTTCTTGTGAAAAAATAGAAGGGGAAGGCCCGGTGGTATCCGAAATCCGCAACCGAACGGGATTTGTGGGATTAAAAGTGAGCATTTGTGGCCAGATAAACTTCCAGGTAGCCCCCCAATATAAAGTGGAAGTATTTGCTCAACGGGATGTGCTGGAAGTGCTACAAACCAAAGTAGACGATGATGTCCTGGAAATCAAATGGAGCAAACCGGTGAACATCCGAAATTGCAACGACATTGTACTCAATATTTCAGGCCCCAAATTAAGATCAATCCATACCAGTGGTTCATCGGATATTGATGTTTCCGGTGCTGTGGTTGAATCTACCCTGGAGTTAGGTATCAGTGGATCCGGCAGCATTGAAATAGAACATGCCGAGATTAACAATGCTGTTGATATCCGGGTCAGCGGCTCGGGTAATGTTGAAATAGATGGTGGTCACACTAAACAAAGTGAAATTTTCCTCAGCGGATCCGGGAATATCGAACTTGCCAAATTTAATATGGATAACGCGGATTGTAATATCAGTGGATCAGGCAACATAACCGTCAAAGTATCCAACTTTCTGGATGCCCATATTTCAGGTAGTGGAGATATCTATTATTATGGCAGCCCTAAAATTGAGTCAAAAATTTCTGGTTCAGGAAAACTCAGACAGCTCTGATCAGTAAAATGGTTTCGATAGCAGTTAAACGTTATGAGATTTTTTGAAAAAAAATAACATATCGGTGCTGGTAATCTTCTGGTACCCTACTTGTTTTAGCAGTGTTAGCAGCTGTCCCCTGTGATAGGTTGAATGGTTGAAAATATGGGCCAGAGCCTGATAATAGGCCAATTCCATATAATCTCCATTCAACCTTCTGAAACCAAATACATCATTTAACTGTTCCGGATCAAATTGAAAGACTGCTTCTCTGAGCAAAACGGATGCCTCCATCCATAAACCAAGTAATTCGGCCTTAGTTACACGGAGTTCTGTAGATAGGAAAGACGGTGATTGAATTTTTACTAACCGTTCTCTCCATAATTTTTCAGCTCCGGTAAGATGAAAGACAGTGGCTTCTATTGACCCAAAACTGGAGACCACGGGTTGAGCCCATTGTTCAGGACTTATATTTTCCAGCCAAAGGATAGCCTCCTTATTGGCCCAGATATTATAGTCCGCTAATTCGATAAAATAGGACAGGTTCATAATGGTTGGTGGTGGTTGGTGGATGGTGGTTGGCCAATTCAGCAATTTGACAATTCAACAATTCAACCTTCGTATTAAGATTCAATCATAATTCTTTCCTGATGCTCAATGGATTCTTCGTGGATAGCCGTTAATATTTTGGTAATAAATTCTTCGCTCAAGCCGAGTTTTTTACCTTTTTCATGGCTTTTTTCGATGATTTCATTCCAGCGACCGGATTGCAAAATGCTGATATTGTTGAGTTTTTTAAACATGCCTATTTTATCAGCAAGTTTCATGCGCTCACCCAGCATATTCAGCACTTCGGAATCAATGACATCGATCTGGTGACGGATGTCTTCAATATTGTCTATAAATTTTGGGTCCGCTGATTTTTCTTCCCGAATAGTCAGGCGGTCAAGGATACTTTTTAGACCTGATCCGGTCACTTGTTGTGCGGCATCACTCCAGGCAGCGTCAGGATTACAATGGGTTTCCAGCATGACCCCATCGTAATTGAGGTCCATTGCCCGTTGGGCTACTTCCCATAATCCGGGTCGGTTTCCACAGATATGACTGGCATCACAGATGATAAACAGCTCTGGAAACTGACGGATGAGTTCTATCGGAATTTCCCAGCGAGGCAGGTTACGGTAAATGGATTTACCAAAAGCACTAAACCCTCTGTGTATAACCCCCAACCGGGTAATACCTGCTTTTTTTAAACGCTCCAAAGAACCAATCCAAAGGCTCAGATCAGGATTGATTGGGTTTTTTACCAGAACCGGAATGTCCACACCGACGAGGGCATCCGCTATTTCCTGCACTGAAAAAGGGTTGACCGTGGTACGGGCGCCTATCCACAGCACATCGACTCCTGCTTTGAGCGAATCGAAAACGTGTTGGGTGTTTGCTACTTCGACCGTCGTTTTCCAACCGTATTCTTCTTTTACTTTTTTAAGCCAGCTTAAGCCGGGCCTGCCGATGCCTTCAAAGCTACCGGGCCTGGTGCGGGGTTTCCATATCCCGGCGCGGAACAAATCCGGTTTGATGCCTTGTTCAGCCATTTGAGCTGCGGTACTCATAACCTGTTCTTCGGTCTCGGCGCTGCAGGGACCTGCAATCAGGTAAGGTCTTTTGAATACCTGATCGGTAAAAGGCCGGATGGATAATGCTTCTGTTTCCATATGATTTTGAATTAAATAATTTTAAATTTATTAATTGAGTTCTAAGATTTAGTTTTTAAGTATTTTTTTAATCTGGTTGGCTTCCTGGATCAATTTTTTAAAAGTGGTAAAATCTTTTTTGATCAATAGACTTCTAAACCGGGAAAGGGTATTGATGTGTTCGTCCAGCACATCGAGTACATTATCTCTGTTTTGTTCAAAAATCGGAGTCCACATTTCCGGTGAACTTTTAGCTAAACGAACTGTGGAACTAAAGCCCCCGCTGGCCAATTCAAAAATCTGGTTTTCATCTTTTTCTTTGGCGAGTACAGTCAATGCCAAAGCAAATGAACTGATGTGTGAAATATGCGAAACATAAGCTGTATGCAGGTCGTGGGAATCCGGATCCAGGTAAACTAAATGCATCTGAAGCTTTGAATATAAATCCATTATTTCTTTGAGGCGTGCGGGGTCACTCTTTTCCGTTTCCACCAGCACACAGGTTTTGTTTTCAAACAGGTCCGCCAACGCTGCTTCCGGGCCTGAAAACTCGGTGCCGGCCATAGGGTGGGTAGCGACAAAATTGGAACGGTGTGTATGGTGCTGGACCCCTTTGAGGATAGTTGCCTTGGTCGATCCAACGTCTATGACGGTTTGGTTATCCACGAGGTCCAATACCTGGGGCAACAAAGCCAACATGGTATTGACGGGAACAGCTAAGACAACAAAATCAGAGGCCTTAACGCCATCAGCCAACGAGGCATATTCGTCTATCAATCCAAGTTCTTTGGCTTGTTCCAGATGTTTGATGTTGATATCTACACCGATTACACGGGAGATCAGTTCGGCTTTTTTCAGGGCCAGGGCCAATGAGCCACCGATATGGCCAACACCTATAAGGCACATTGTTTTCATCCTTCTACCCATTTATGATTAATGATCCTGGCCAAGGCCTTTTGCATCGTATCCACTTTGGTAGATAACGAAATCCTTAAATAAGGGATGCCGTTTTTTCCAAAAATTCCACCCGGCGTGATAAATACATGCGTGTTATTCAGGATTTTATCACTCCAGGAAAAACCATCCCCCTGAGGGACTTTTGCCCATATAAACATCCCTTGTTGGTCCCGGGTATAACTACAGCCGAGGGCATCCATGATCTGACAGGCTGCCTCTTTCCTTTCTTCGTATGTTTCGTTGAGTTGGTTGTACCAGGATTCGTCCAATTGTAAAGCTTTTACTGCTGCCATCTGAACCGGTAAAAACATACCGCTGTCCATATTGCTCTTAAAACGGATAATATGGTTGATAAAGTCGGGATTAGAAATGGCTACACCGACCCTCCAACCGGCCATATTTTGGGCTTTGCTCATCGAATTCAGTTCTATTGCCTGGTCTTTTGCGCCGGGTACTGCCAGCAGGGAAACATAATTCTGATTGAGTATAAAACTATAGGGGTTGTCATTGCAAACGAGGATGTTCCTATCCCTTGCCCAGGTGAGCAATTTTTTTAAAAATTCCATATTGGTCGTTTGGCCAGTGGGCATATGCGGAAAATTTATCCACATCAGTTTGATCTCGTCTTTTTCAATATGTCTTAATGAATCCAGATCCAATTGCCAGTTGTTTTGAGGCAGCAGGTCATAGCTCACCGGTTTAGCTCCCGCAAGTTTGGTGGCTGCGCTATAGGTCGGATAACCCGGATCGGGGATCAACACCAGGTCGCCTGGGTTGAGAAAAGCCATGGAAATATGCATGATCCCTTCTTTGGAACCAATCAGCGGTAATATTTCTTTATCTGGGTCCAGGGCAACCTTAAAATATTTTAGATACCATTGAGCAAACGCTTGTCTCAATTCCGGACGGCCCTGATAACTTTGATAACCATGGGTGTCGGGTTTTAAAGCCCATTGATACAAGGTTTCGATGACCTCGGGATGAGGTGGGAGGTCGGGTGAGCCGATCCCCAGATTGATGATATCGGCACCCTCAGCCCGCATACCGGCTATTTGTTTAAGTTTGGAAGAAAAATAATATTCTTCTACTGTTCCGATCCGCAGAGAGGGACTAATGTTCATAATGTTTACCTTTTGGATATATGCCTAATACTTTGAGGTCGTGGATCAGAGGTGATATAGACTGAATGGCATTTAATAGCTGTTCGCTCCCTTCTGACACCAGGTCAACCCAGAAAGCATATTCAAAGGGTTTGCCCAGAATGGGAATGGATTGAATTTTGGTGAGGTTGGCCTGATTAGACGATAACCTGGACAAAACCTGGTGGAGGCTACCGACTTCATGTGCGAGGCTAAATACTACAGATGCTTTATTAGCTGAAGGTTGAGGTTGGGAATTGGATTTTCTGGCAATGACTAGAAATCGTGTAAAATTTTTCTTGTTGGTTTCGATAGAAGGGACTAAAATCTTCATGCCATATAATTCCGCTGCCAGACTGCTGGCTATAGCTCCTCTTGATCTTAATCGTTTCTCCCGGATCTCCTTTACACTATATGCCGTATCCACACTTTCTATCAGTTTGATATGAGGATAGGCTTTGAAAAACTCCCTGCATTGTTCAATAGCGATGGGGTGGGAGTGTACTTCTTTCAATTCCTCAATATTCTGATCGGCCCAGGTGATCAGGTTTTGTTTAATCCTGAGGTAAACTTCACCAAGAACAAAAACTTTCGATTTGTGCAACAAATTGTAGTTGGGCATCAACATGCCGTAAATGGTGTTTTCAATAGCCATAGCACCATATTCGACCTGTTTGGTTTCTACCTTTTGAACGATCTGATCAAAAGTATCAATCTCCACGACCTCAGCTTCATCTTTTCCAAAATACCGCTGCACGGCAATGTCATGAAATGCACCCCTATAACCTTGTATAGCTACGCGGGGTAAGGCTCTTAAGTCATTGGATTCTATAATCTTTGTTTTAGTCATACCGTTCTAAAAACACTGAAGGGAGCCTCGATTTTTTCAAGGACTCCCTTCAGTTTAAATTTCTTGTTGAATTTGTATCAAACTTCGGTCATCCCATTAGGTAAATAATAGTAGCTAAAATAAAAACCGAAGCTGGATTGCATTTTCACGGTGGCAAATATATATGTTTTAACGGTAATTCAACTTTACCTATAAAATATTTATTTATTATATATGAAAAACAAACCAGAGCTCCTGCGTAAGAGCAAGTTCTGCGGTTTGCATTTAAATAGTACTTCCACAGGACCAGGAACAAATAAATTGCGATTTATTTGATTTCAGACTGGCTTATTCACTAATCTTTAACTGGAAATTAATACCATGTTACACGGATTGGCACGTTTTTTACTAAACTATTAAGTATGAAACCATCAGAAATAAATGAGCGAAACGACCAGGTCACGGCCTGGATGGTGACTATTATTGTTCATCTGGCAGTCATAGCCGCCTTGTTTTTTGTGGCTTTTCCTCAAGCTGAAAATAGCCGTCCTACACAGAATTCGTCAATTGAAAACCAAGCAGTTCCGCAAACAGGAAAGGTAAAACCCAAAGCCTGATGTCTTGGGATTGATTGACGCAGCATCAATTGTTGATTTTGGCATCGGCAATCCCCATCAATCCCATCATGAAAGCATATTCGTTTGCTCTCTCGTGCAAACGTTGAAAGCGTCCGGAAGAACCTCCATGGGAACCAGTCATATTGGTAATCAGCAAAAGTGAATTTTTGTCTTTTTTAATTTTGCGCAATTTGGCCACATATTTCGCCGGCTCAAAATATTGAACCTGCGAGTCATTCAGGGAAGTACTGACATAGATATCCGGATATTCCTTCGCCTCCAGGTTGTCATAGGGCGAATACTTTTTCATATAATCATATTCCGCTTTGTTTGCCGGGTTGCCCCATTCTGTATATTCCCCGGTAGTCAGGGGTATAGAGGCATCCGACATCGTGGTCAATACATCAACGAAAGGGACTCCCGTAATAATGCCTCTGAAAAGGTCAGGTCGCATATTGGTGACCGCACCCATCAGAAGACCGCCTGCGCTCCTGCCGGTAGCAAACAACCTGTCTTTGGAGGTGTATTTCTGATCAACCAGCCATTGGGCGCAGTCAATAAAGTCAGTGAATGTGTTCATCTTGTTGAACATCTTTCCCTGTTCATACCATTTAAAACCCATTTCCATACCGCCCCGGATATGGGCTATTCCGCAAACAAACCCTCTGTCGAGTAAACTGATCCAATTGGAATTAAAATCAGGATCATAGGTACTGCCGTATGACCCATAACCCACCAGATAGGCAGGGGCTGTCCCGTCTTTTTTAGTCCCTTTGCGATATACCAGGGACATGGGCACTTTGGTTTGATCCTGAGCCCCGACCCAGATAAACTCAGTTTCGTAGTTTTCGCTTGAGAAGCCATTTAACACCGGTTGAACCTTTTTAACTTCCCTGGCTTTAGTAGACATGTGGTAATCAATGGTCGAGGGCGGAGTCTTAAAAGAATTAAATATATATCGCAATTGTTCCGTGTCAAACTCCGGGTTTTCCCCAAACCGGGCAGCATAGGTAGGTTCTCCAAAATCCAGAAAGTGTTCGGAACCATCGGCCCATTTTCTGATCAGGATTTGGTGGAGTCCGTTTTTACGTTCCAGAACAACCAGATAGTTTTTAAAAATATCAAAGTTTTCAATCAGGACGTTTTCGTCGTGAGCAATTACATCTTTCCAGTTATCTATCTGATATTGTTTGACAGACGTCTGCATCAACTTAAAGTTTTTAGCTCCGTCTTTATTGGTTAGAATGTAAAAATCATTTCCAAAGTGCCCGACATTATAATAAAAATCCTTAGCCCGGGGTTTGATCAGTTCAAATTTGCCGGCAGGATTATCTGCTGACATAAAATGAGTCTCGATGTTTTGGGTATATCCATGATTAAGAAATATATAGGCATCGGATTTGGATTTCTGTATCCCGCAATAGGCTGTTTCATCAGTCTCTTCAAACAAGAGTTCATCTTTAGACGATCCCAATTGGTGTCGCCAGATTTTATCAGTCCTTAAGGTTACATTGTCTTTGGTCTCGTAGATCAGTGTTTTGGAATCATTAATCCATTCCAAACCTCCTGCGGTTTCAAACTGATCTGGCAATAGATTGCCAGTCTTTAGATCTTTGATGTAGGCAGTAAATAAATTCCGTCCGGTGGTATCGGAGATGTAGGCCATATAACGGTCATCCGGACTGATCTCGATGCCACCTGCGAGAGTATAATCATGTCCCAGGGCCAGTTGATTGACATTAAGGAGGATTTGTTCATTTCCTTCGAGTGATCCGTGTTTCCGGCAAAATATGGGATATTCTTTCCCCGTTTCAAACCGGGTATAATAAAAATATCCTTTCTTAAAGTAAGGTACGGTACTGTCATCTTCTTTAATTCTCGATTTCAGTTCATTAAAGAGTTCCTCTTTAAGTTTTTTGACTGGTTGCAGGACACTATCTGCATAACGGTTTTCGGCCTCCAGGAAGTCAATGACCGCGGTGTCTTCCCTGACATTGAGCCAATAGTAGGGGTCTATACGGGTTTCCCCGCTGATGGTCAGTTCTTTATTTATTTCTTTGGCAACGGGCGGGCTATATTGGCCGGGCTTAAAAAGGCTTTTTGACATGTTAGATTCGGTTTGAGGGTTTGAATTACAAGCTATTAAAGCGAGTAAACTCAACAAAGTTTGTAATGGAGTTTTCATAGGAATAGATTAGCGGGATGAGAAGAGCCCATAAATTTTACTGTCCACCAGATTGATTATTTTGCCCAGGTCTTCGGACCGGTTTATAAAATCCAGTTCATCAATAGGTACAATGAGTAATTCGGAAGGATATCCTTCAATCCAATCATCGTATTTTTTATTCAGTTTTTTGAGATAATCCAGGCTCATATTACCCTCATAGTCCCTTCCCCGCGTCTGGATATGGTCGACCAGGGTAGACACATTGGCTTTGAGGTAGATCATGAGGTCAGGCGGGTCGATATGGGCTTCCATGGTGCGGAACAAATGCTGATAACTGTCAAAATCGCGTTTGGTCATCAACCCCATCTCATAAAGGTTGGGGGCAAAGATGTGGGCATCTTCATAGATGGTCCTGTCCTGAATCACCGGTTGTGTACCTGCCCGGATCGACAGGACCTGACGGTACCTACTGTGTAAAAAATGGATTTGCAGGTTAAAAGACCACCTGTTCATGTCGTAATAAAAATCGGACAGATAGGGGTTTTCGGAGGCATCTTCATACAACACTTCCCAACGATAATGTTTCGCCAGTTGAGTTGCCAGCGATGTCTTACCGGCACCAATATTTCCTGCAACGGCAATGTGTTTGATCGGATTAGACTGCATATCCCGTTGCAAGATAAGGCTTCACTTTGAAACCGGGTAAAAGTTTAAAATCGTACCTTTAGCGATCATTTCAGGGCTCTTATCTAATATTTTATCATGGAAATAAACCGCGATCTAATTTTAAAGCTTGAATCTTTAGCCCAATTGGAATTGACTGATTCAGAACGGGTGCATATGCAAACAGATCTGCAAAACATTCTTCAGATGGTAAACAAACTCCGGGAAATTGATACCGACGGACTGGAGCCTTTGGTCCATATGGGGACGACACAGGTTTTCCTCCGGGAAGATGTTTCCGGTACCCAGTTAACCACGGCACAGGCTTTACAAAATGCCCGGGTAAAAGATGATCATTATTTCTTAGTTCCTAAAGTAATCGAACAATGAGTGCATTAATTGAAATTGAGAACCTGACCAAGACCTACATCATGGGAATGGATACCGTCGAGGCATTAAAAGGCGTCAATCTCCAGATTTTTAAAAATGAATATACCGCGCTCATGGGTCCCTCCGGAAGCGGTAAATCCACCCTAATGAACCTTTTGGGCTGTCTGGATTCTCCCACCAGTGGATCTTATCACCTCAATGGCAATGATGTAAGCCGGATGAATGACAGCGAACTGGCCGAAATCAGAAATAAAGAAATCGGATTTGTATTTCAGACATTTAATTTATTGCCCCGTCTGAGTGCTTTGGATAATGTGGCTCTCCCGCTGATTTACGCTGGTCAAAGTAAATCCCGCCGGTTGGAGCGGGCGGAGTATGTCCTTGAAATCGTAGGGCTCGGTGACCGTATGACCCATAAGCCAAATGAACTTTCCGGGGGCCAACGACAACGAGTGGCTATTGCCAGGGCTTTGGTCAATAATCCAAGCATCATTCTCGCTGATGAACCTACGGGAAACCTGGACTCCAAGACCAGTGATGAGATCATGAGGATTTTTGAAGAGATCCATACCCAGGGTAATACCATCATCCTGGTCACCCACGAATACGATGTTTCCATACACGCTCACCGTATAGTCCGGTTAAAGGACGGAGCAGTGGAATCCGACCAACTGAATCCCCAGGTCGTAAAATACGGGGTGAGGGCGACCATGCGGTAAAACCTGTTGAATTCTATATCAAAAAGATATTCCGTTGGAGATTTGTTGGATAAAGTACTGGAACAAAGCGGGTTTCAACAAAATGGTGAAGATAAATCCAAACACGGCACCCCAGAAATGCGCTGTATGATCAATAAATCCATGTCCCTTACGGGCGGCGTAGCTGGAGTACAATAAAAACAGGATTGAAGCAATGATGCCCGGTATGGGTATTACATAGAATAATAATAATTTTACCCAGGGATAAAAAATTACAAAAGAAAACATGACCCCTGATACGGCTCCGGATGCCCCTACGCTGGCAAATGTAGCATGGTCCTGATGTTTGTGATAGGTCATGAGGTTGGCAAATAAACCAGCCAATAAATACAACAACAGATAAAATACGCTTCCAGCCGCAGATCCAAAAAGGGACATAAACTGGTTCTCCACGAGTGTACCGAAACTATAAAGAGCATACATGTTTAATGCCAGGTGGATATAATCTCCATGTAAAAACATTCCGGAGAGCAACCGGATATATTCTGAGCCTCTTTTTTCAATATAGGGCCAGTGTTTTAATTTTTCCATCATGTCAGGCCTTTGAAAAGCTTGCCAGGAAATGATGATATTGATGGCTACAAGGAGAAGGGTTACAGACATATGGTTTGAGTTTGACCTGGATTAATGGTTGTGGTAGGGCTCGTTTTTCAAAATAGAGCAGCCCCGGTAAATTTGTTCGAGTATAAAAAGCCGAACCATATCGTGGTTGAGTGTCATAGCAGATAAAGACAGTTTTTCTTTTGCCAGAGCATAAATTTTTTCATGGAAACCATAGGCCCCGCCAATCAGGAAAATGACCCTTTTATAGGAGGATATTAAAAATCTGTTGAGGTAAGCTGAAAAAGCAACCGAGGTGAAAGACCTGCCTTTTTCATCCAATAATACTAAATAATCATCCGGTGATAACCTGGACAAAATCAGTTCAGCCTGAAGTTGAAGGGATTTGTTTCTATCCGCAGATTTGATTTGTTTAGTTTCAGGCAGGACCATAAATTCAAAGGGGAGGTAGTGTTTGATTTTTCGTTGATAATGATTTACCCCTTCCTCTAAATAATTGTGGGATGATTTACCAATTGCCCAGACTTCCAATTTCATTGGGTTAATTAATTGCTGTATACCTGGTATTCCCAGGGTTTGAGCATGATTTTCTGGTCTTTGGTAAATGCCATAGTTTTTCCGCTGAAGATTTCTTTGGTTTCGGGGATATCCTGGTTTAATACCACGGATTGATTTTTATTGGATAAGTTGAGGATGACGATTAAACGTTCTCCATCTTTTTCTTTTTTAAAGGCATATACTTGCCGATGGACTCCGATTTTCTCCAGGGGTACCCCTGCAGCGCCATTGCCCATGGCTTTATTTTGCTGTTTAAGATCAAATAAGGCCTGGTAAAAATCATTATAGGCATATTTTTTCCACCCAATAGAATCTTTGTCAAAAAAAGCTAACCGTTTTTTGAGCGGTTCTTCCTGGCCACTGTAGAGCAGGGGCATACCATCAAAAGTAAATGCCAGGACGGCCATGGTTTTATGCGCGGCTCCCATACGTTCAAACTCAGTGCCGGACCATGAATTTTCATCGTGATTTGAGGTAAAGTAAATGTGGTAACCTTTATTGTTTTTCATTCGATCGTTGACGAGCAAAGAGTCAATGTCCTGCGCGTGTTTTTTTCCTTTGGCGATATCGTTAAACAAATGGTGAAAATCCCATCCATAATCACAATCCAACGATCCGTTGTTTCTGAATTGAGGGGTCTGACTTTCCCCCAAAAGTAAAACCGGTTTTATCGTGCGTAAACTATCGGAGACCGATTTCCAAAATTCCGCCGGTACATTATGGGCAACATCAAAACGGTAACCATCGATATCAAAATCACTGATCCAATATTGCATGGCATCCAATTGCGCCTGTCGCATTTCGTGATTGTCATAATTGAGATCAGCGACGTCGGTCCAGCCCCATGACTTACCGGTAGCAGGGTCGATAGGGTCTATAATATTGCCGGCTGAATCCTGGGTATAATAATCGGGGTGTGATGTGATCCACACATGGCCCCACCCCGTGTGGTTGGGTACCCAGTCGATTATTATTTTCATGCCCGCAGCATGGGTTTTTTCCACCAGATTTTTAAAATCCGTCTTGGTTCCGAATTCAAGATTCGTTTCCATAAAATCGGTTACACTGTAATAACTGCCGAGGCTGCCTTTCCTTTTTTCTTCACTGATCGGAAATATCGGCATCAACCATAAAATGTCAACACCCATTTTAGCCAGACGATCCACATGGTTGCCAAATGCTGCAAAAGTGCCTTCCGGGGTGTACTGCCTGATATTGACCTCATACATTACAGCCTGGTCATCCCAATCCGGATTTTCGTGTTTTACAGCTGCAGTCCTTGCATCGGCAGCCGGACCCGCTTCGACGTTTTTGGTAGAATTTTTACAAGCTATTACACTCAGGAAAAGTAGAGCAAAAATCAGCCTATTGAAATACATGGTTTTGGATTTTAGTGGTAAATGTAATTTAAATAAGACTTACAGAAAGGCTGGTATGATCCTGAAAATTTTTTTTGAGCCATTTTTCCAAACGGTCCACCAGATTGACCGCTTTGATCATACGCAGATAGGATATGATAGATTGGACTTGCACCTGGGACGGTGGCCCGACGTGATGGTCAAGGTAAGACCGGAGCTGAACCTGATACATAGATTCCAACCATTCCGGATCAATATTTAAAAATTTTGCAGTGATGGATTTTAATAAATCAAGGGTAATATGGGATTCGACCAGGGATCTGCCTTCATCAACCATGTCATGCTGCAGGTAAAAACCGATTAATACGGATATGCGCCGCGGACTGGAGGATTGTTTTATCAATTGAGCAACATGGGCAGGTTTGATCCCATGACTTAAGAGATAGTTGACATATTTTTCATCGGGTTGTGCAGTGAGAAGCCTGGAAGCGTAATCCATGGTAAAGTTTTCATCGGGAAACCAGGTAAACAATTTTTCCATTAGCCTTACCTTCCAATATTCATCTTTCAGGCGGTTAACTAACCAGGGCCCAAGGGTTTTGGTATATTCCTTTTGGTGCCCCAACAACAATTCGAGGGCAGCCATCCACCGCATGGGTTCATAATGTGCCTCCAATGTACGGTCCAGTAAGGCCTGATTCTGATACCGGTAGGCAATCTTCAGCACGGCAACCAGTGGTACGGGATTATGCTCTTTTCTGTTTAGTTTTTCCAATAATTTTTGTTCCAGGATACTTTTTTGTTCCTCTTCCAGCCTGGGATATAAAAATTCAAAGAGGTTATGCGGGGAATGAATAAACGGATATCCGGGTTCACAAAACGTCGAAAAAAGTTTTTGTTCCATTTCTGCCCGGAAATCAGGAGCCAGATTAAACTCCGCTATATTTTTAATCCGTTGATGGAGTATAATCCAATACTTTTCAAATTCATTAAAATGGATATCCAGTTTCCGGTAAATGGACATATATTTTAATAACAATTCAAGGCAAATGGCATAAGCCTCTGTTGGATTATCCAAAGCGATCAGATCTTCAGCCTGCAGCAACAATTCCTCACTTAGCCAGAATAAAGAAGCAAGCGCCGGTTTGGGTAACTTTCCGTGCGCATTGGGTACTAATCGGGCCATCCCTTTGATCAGGTCGCGGTATTTATCCGAAGGCGAGGCAACGTGTATCCTGGAGGCAAAATGTAATTTTAGTGCCTGACCAAAATGTTTATTAGTCCTCGCATATCGTTGCAGGAAACGGTCCAGATCGTCTTTAGGCACCTGATGCAGAATAGAAGATATGGTGATTTTTGCTGGCCACGAACCAACCGGGGCGGGAGGCAACTCCAGTTTACTCCTTCGATACAGGATCACCGCTGCGACCAGGTGCCTGCACAATGGTTTTTTGGGTTCCGTGCAATCGCATCGGTATTGACTCACGTATTTCCTGCCAAACACTAATTCCGCTTCAATCGCTCCTGTCGATGGAGAAGAGAAGTTGATTTTATAAATATTTTGATCTACACTTTTTAACGCGTCAGGCAGGCTTTCTTCAGCCAATTCATATCCTGATTGGAAGAGTTCGGGATCGATAAAGTTTTCAATATAATTCCAATCTGGTTTTGCCATAATCTAACCTATAAAGTTAATCTAAAATAGGTCAGCTTACAACCCGTATGTCCGGGTTCCCTGGAGCAGGGGTATTTTCCAGATTTACCCAATTTTAAAAGGAATGGTCGAAACTCAGGCTTTTGGAGTAGTGGCAGTTCCGGTAAATACTTTTGATCCTTTCATTTTAGACGCAGCTTCCAGTGCTTTCACGGCATTGACATAGGACCCCGACTTGCAGAGTTGGCTCAACAGTACGGTCTCGGATGAACCCGGTTTATTAACCTTTATATTGGAGACATTCCCATTTTTTAATATTGCTTTTTTGACTTGTTTGGCACTCAGTTTAGGATAATAGGATCGGATCAAAGCAGCCACCCCAGCCATCACCGGAGAAGCCATGCTGGTGCCATCTGCAAATTCGTAGTTATTATCAGGGGCTGTACTGTAGATCCGCACTCCGGGAGAAAATATATCTACTGACTTTTTACCGTAATTCGAAAAGGAGGCTACCATGTCCGATCCGATAGTAAAAGAAAGGGCACCGACATCCAACCAGTTTTTAACTTCTTTTTTTACAAATAGCCCTTTGCGGTCAAGGGTTTTGACCGGGTAATGGGTGGTTTCATCGTTATCTTCTCCGGCATTGCCTGAAGCATGCACCAATAAAACATCATGTTTTTCGGCATATCGAATGGCATCGTCCACCGCTTTTTTGTAAGGTGATTCGCCTTTGCCAAAGCTCATATTGATCACTTTGGCTCCTTGGTCAACAGCATATCGTATAGAGTTGGCCACATCCTTGTCCCGCTCATCTCCATCCGGTACTGCCCGCAGAGCCATTATTTTTACATTGGCAGCCACGCCGTCCATACCAATACGATTGTCCCGAACGGCAGCAATAATGCCGGCTACGTGAGTACCGTGAAATGCATCAGGTCCTTTTACATCGTTGTTGCCATAAAAACGTTCGTTGATGTTTTCGTACGTGTCACCTACAATTTTTCTGGAATCAAAATCCGCGTTGTATTGGTATAAAAACTTTGCTTCCAGGTCAGCCCGGGGCCCGCTGTATTGTTGTTTGATGGATTGATTAATCTGGTCAAAGGAGTTGAGATAAGGCTGTTCTTCCAGCACACTCAACAAAATTTTTTGCCCAATATTGACATACATATTGCTCGTAGTATCAATTCGTTCCAGGTTGGTTTTATTAAGCGGCAAAGAACCTAATTCTTTTTTAACCGCATCCACTACTTCAAGCAGGATGGTCTCGTTGCGACGCAGGTCTTTCCACTGGGCCTCTGCATCAGCCCGTTTGCCTTCAATGTTTTTTTCCAGGTCGAGGTATTTTTGGTGTTCTGCTTTGGCTGCTGCATCTAATTTGGTCACATCGGCATGCAGGTATTTTTTCCTCCAGGTACCCAGTGTTCGGGTGGCTTCATAGGTATCATGGTGTACATTGGCCCCGGACGCATTACCAATAAAATTCCAACCGTAAATATCATCGATGTACCCGTTTTGATCATCATCTTTTCCATTGCCGGGAATTTCTTTGGGATTGACCCATATATTTTGTTTGAGGTCCTCGTGTTGTACATCAACACCCCCATCAATAACTGCAACTATAACCTGATAAGAGGGCTTCCCTTTCAGAATGGTTTTGTAGGCTTCATCTGCACTTACTCCGGGCATTTTACTCTCGGGATCTTTTAGTTGCCAATTGATCAGGTGCTGCGGGTCATATTGGGCAACCAGAGGTTGCTTGAAAAGCAGGAAAACAGTAATAATTATTCCTAGTGAAAATTTCATATCACAAATAACTCCAATTCACCAAAATTAGATGATGGATTAACCCATTTTAACATATAATTCACTTGATTCATTGCCAAATGGGTAAATATGACCGTATGCTGGGAAAGATTAGATAATTTTGCCTGAATTTTTATCGTTAGCTAATGGTCCCATGAAAAAGGTATTATTGCTGTTGCCCTTGTTTTCCCTGATCTTTACCAGATCGACAGGCCAGAATATTCAGATCGGCGGAATGTTGGGGGCGACCTTACTGCAAGGCGACTATCCCTCTTATTCATTTGGAGACACCTTTCGTATCCTGGCAAATCCCGGATTTGGAATTTTTATCCGCAGGCCGGTCAACCAGTCTTTTGGTATAAAAGCCTCTGTTTATTTTTCGTCTTTTGCCGGTGATGACCATTTGAATCCAGTATTATTAGGTAGTCGCACCCCCACAGATTTTAAATACTCGTTTATGGAATTTCAGGTTAGCGGTGAATATTATCCGTTTCATTTTAATTTCATACAAAGACAAGCATCCTTTTTTGTAATGAGTGGAATATCAGCAACCAAAACTACCATCAATAATACCGATATCAGTGAGGATTGTCCATTGTTCAACCTTAATATTCCATTTGGCGGTGGTTTTCGCCTGCAGGTGAGTGAGTTGTTGCAAGCTACTCTTCAGGCCGAAGTATCCATGAGTTTTAGTGACTGCCTGGATGGATATCATGGGTTTACCAATGTAAAGGACCTTTATTCTTCCATTAAATTGGGTATTTCATACGGTATAGTGCCCGAAGCAAATAAGGGAAAAGGTAAATCCATAGGCTGCCCGGCGTTCTGAAATTGACGACTCTCTAAAAATTCTGGATCTTTGTTGTCGACGTGGACGAACAAAAGCCATATTCCATATTAAAAAAATATTGGGGGTACCAAACATTCCGGACCCGCCAGGAAAATATTATTTTTTCCATTTTAGCGGGCAAAGACACCCTGGCCCTCTTGCCTACAGGCGCCGGTAAATCCTTGTGTTACCAGGTTCCTGCACTTTGTAATGAAGGTTTGTGCCTGGTTTTTTCCCCGTTGATTTCTTTGATGAATGACCAGGTACAGCACTTAAAACAGAAAAAGATTCCGGCAGAACTTATTCATTCCGGGCTGTCCCGTAAAGAAATTGATCGTATCCTGGACAATTGTTTTCATGGTGGCACCAAATTGCTTTATTTGTCACCAGAAAGATTGTTTTCACCCGCTGCCTGGGAGAGACTGATCCGTATGAAGATCAATTTAATCGCTGTAGATGAAGCCCATTGTATTAGCCAGTGGGGTTATGATTTCAGACCATCCTACCTTGAAATTGCCAGGATCAGGGAGTGGTTGCCGGATACCCCGGTGCTGGCATTGACTGCAACTGCCACACCGGAAGTAACCCGTGATATCCAGGAAAAATTATTATTCAGGGAAGAGAACATCATCAAATCCAGTTTCGCCAGGAATAATCTGGCTTATTTGGTATTGAAAGAAGAAGATAAATGGTCCAGAATGACAACCATTCTGCAAAAAGTCAGGGGCTGCGGTATTGTTTACGTTCGTAATCGGAAGACCGCAAAACTAGCACAGGAATACCTTAATCAAAACCAGATTAAGGCAACTTATTACCATGCAGGTTTAAGTCAGGATGAGCGGGTCGAACGCGAAAATCTTTGGAAAAACAATGAAGTTCAGGTAATCTGTGCTACCAATGCCTTTGGTATGGGTATTGACAAACCCGATGTCCGGGTGGTAGTCCACCTCGATACTCCTGAAAGTATGGAAGCCTATTTTCAGGAGGCTGGTCGTGCCGGACGGGATGGAATGAAGTCTTATGCCGTATTATTGATCGGACCCGGGGATAAAAAAGCCATGATGGACCGGTTTGAAGCCAATTTCCCTTCGCTGGATTTTATCAAACAGGTATATCAAACCCTTGCGGTGAACTATCAGATGGCCACCGGCAGTATATCCGAAGAGTCCTTTCCATTTGACCTGGTCACGTTCTGTGAGCTGTATAAGTTTTCTATCCTGCCTGCCATAGAAGCTTTGAAAGTGTTGGAGCACTCCGGTTTGATTGTTTTACATGACGGGGTTTACCAGCCATCGCTGCTGCAGGTTATAGCCGATAAAGAAACATTATACCGGTATCAGGTCAAACATGCAGAAGAAGATGCCTTGCTTAAAGCCATATTGAGGTCTTACGAGGGGGTGTTTTATCAGCCGGTCAAAATCTCAGAATACCGAATTGCGAAAATGATGGAAATTCACGAGGATGATGTGGCGATGTTGTTTCAATCCCTGCATCAATCCGGTATAATCCGGTATCAATCCAAATCGGATCAGGCCAGGATTTTTTTTAAAGGCGAACGCCAAAAACAATCCGCTGTGCAGATCGACCAGGCCTGGTATTCTTTCAGAAAAAACAGGGCAAAAGTCCAACTTGAAAAAATCTGGTCTTATGCTGAATCCGATCAATGCCGCAGCCTCATCATGCAGGAATATTTTGGTGACCCGGATACAGAAGATTGCCGCATTTGTGATAACTGTTTAAAAAAATATAAGCTGGATGAAGATCAGGAGCTCGTTTATAAGGGAAAAATCCTGACCATGATCCAACAACGAACCACCTTGCCTTTGCAGGAATTGGTTTCATCCTTTTCAGTGCTTAGAAAAGACAAAATCATTGAACTGCTGGAGTTGCTGGAAGGCGAAAACCTGATCCATATGGATCAACAAATGGTCATCCATCTTCAAACCCCTGATCGACGTCCGGTTGCGGATTAATTCCAACGGCATTGACTACATTTGAACGCGTGAAATCCATTTCGATATTTGTTTCCAATGACCTGGTCACTGATCAAAGGATGCAACGGTTTGCCGGTGCTTTGCACCATATGGGTTGGAAAGTAACACTTATCGGAAGGCTTAAAAAAAAATCCAAACCCCTGGCAAGATCTGATTATAAGGTACTCCGCGTAAATACAATATTTGAGCAAGGTCTTTTATTTTATGGGGTGATCAACCTTGTATTTTTTGTAAGGGCATTGTTTTCCGGCTCCAGCGTATTATACTCAGTAGATCTGGATACATTGCCGGCTGTCAGGTTGGCAGCCTATCTCCGGAACAAAACTTTGGTATGGGATTGTCACGAAATCTTTCCTTATATGCCTGAACTCTATGCCAGGCCGTTTAAGCAGCATATTTGGAAAACCATTGAAAAAATAGCTGTTCCCGGATTAAAACATGTCCTTACGGTCACCACCGGTGTTGCACGATATCTGAATGAAAGTTATGGCATAGTCCCGTCGATAGTACACAACTATCCTTATACCATAAAAGCGTATTCCACGCTTGATGATAAAATAAAATCAGAAATGGTTTTATTTCAGGGAGCCATTAATGAAGGAAGGTGCCTGGATGTCCTTATCCGTTCTATTCAATATGTAAATCCTCCGATGAAGTTGATCATAGCCGGTGACGGACCTTTAAAAAATGAGCTGGAGTTTTTGTCTGTATCTATGGGCTTGTCTCATCGGATTAAATTTACCGGTGAACTGCACCCGGATGAATTGAAAAAGCTGACGGATCAGGCCAGGATAGGCATTAGTTTATTGAATGCTGAACACCGCAATTCATGGATTTCATTAGCCAATAAAAACCTGGACTATATCATGGCAGTGCTACCTGCGATTACAGTTGATTTTCCGGAATACAGGGCTATCAACCGACGATGGCAGGTCGCGACGTTGTTGACGGATACCCACGAACAAACCATATCGGCTGCTATAAATCAACTGTATGCGGACCAGGAATTATATTCAAAACGGATGCAAAATTGTCTGGAGGCACGCAAAGAATTGTGTTGGGAAAAAGAGGTCGGAGTATTTCAGAAATTTATGGAACAGTTACCGGTCCAGATGGATGGTCCCTTTTAAAAACAAACGGGCATAACCCCCGATTTTGACCCGGTCGCCTTCCAGGGAACAAAATAATGTACCTCCTCGTGCAGAAATCTGACGGGCTGTGAAGGACAGTTTATTTAATCGCTCAGCCCAAAACGGAGTCAAGGTAGTATGTGCACTGCCGGTAACCGGGTCTTCATCTATCCCGCTCTGAGGAAAAAAACACCTTGATACGAAATCGCAGGAATCTCCTGGGGCAGTAACGATCAACCCACGTGAAGGTAATTGGGCGATCAGATGAAGGTCGGGCTTGAGGGCCGCCAATTGTTTTTCCGATTCCATGAGGACGAGATAATCGGATTTACCAACATAACACACCTGAACGGGAAGACCCAAAGCCTCCGTAATGATAGCAGGACAATCAACCGGAACTAAATTGTCTTTAGGAAAATCCAACGTCAATAATTCATCCTTTCTTGAAACATACAATGGTCCGCTGCGCGAATCAAAACAAATGGATTGTTTCTCATAATTTCTTTTAAAAAACAATACATACGCACTGGCGAGCGTGGCATGTCCGCACAAGTCCACTTCGACCGTAGGAGTAAACCAACGTATCTTAAAGTGATCACCCTGGGTCCAGACATAGGCAGTTTCGGCCAGATTGTTTTCAGCGGCAATAGATTGCAAAATATCATCCGGCAACTCATCTTCCATCAGACAAACAGCAGCAGGGTTGCCATGAAAAACCTGGTCTGTAAAAGCGTCAACCTGAAAAACAGGAATAATAATCATCATGAAATTAAATACTTGAGAGAAATGATATGGTGCGCAAGTTTTTTTAAATGGGCGAGGGTAGTGTGCGGGTTCATTAATGCGGTCCTGAAATAATATGAACCCTGGATGGTGGTTTGGACTATGTAATAATTACCTTCCAAAACCAGGTGCTCCCTGATCTTTGCATTGAGCTGATCGATTTGTTCAACCGGTACATCATCCGGCACATAACGAAAGCATACAATATTGGATTGAGGAGGGCAGGCTATTTTAAAAACACCGGTTTGAATCAGGTAATCTGAAAAATCCTGCGCCAGCTGGTATTGTTGTTCCACGTTGGCCCCGAGAGCTTTTTCTCCCAATTGATGTAATAAGGTATACGCTTTTAATACCATCATCGTTTTGGTACATTCGAAAGTCCTTTTACCTACCTGAAACCATTCGTCGGTCGGTTCATAAAACAGATATTGAGCTCCCTGGGCAAAGGTATGATAGGAGTCCTGAATGGATTTAAATACCAGGGAGGTACACAAGATCGAGCATTGTAATAATTTATGAAAATCAATCGTAATGGAATCAGCCTGGGATGAGCCCTGGAGCAAGACCCGGTGGTGTTCACTGAATACAACAGCACCTCCATGGGCCCCGTCAATATGCAGCCAGATATTATGTTTTTTGCAGAACTCACCAATGGGTACCAAAGCATCATAGGATCCGGTGGCTGTACTCCCGGAATTGGCTACAAATGCAAATACCTCTTGTCCCCGCTCCACCGCAGCTTGATAACAAGCTTCCATCTGATCGATATCTGTTTGGAATTTATTGTTTACCGGCAACAGAATCATGCCACGTTGTCCGAGCCCCATAATTTTCGCGGCACGGGAAATACAATAATGTGATTCACTGGAAACCATTACTGCCAGGTCAGGAGCCTGGTAATACCCTTCCTCCCAATATTTTCCTTTGGAATATCTTTCGCGCGCTGCCAGCAATGCGGTCAGATTGGCAAGGGATCCACCGGATGTAAATATCCCTCCTGCCTGATGGTCCCATCCCATCAAGCGGCCAATCCTTTCGCAGATGGCCTTTTCCATGGCTACGGACACCTGCCCCATTTCATACACGGCCATTCCGTTGTTGAGGAGGGAGGCCACCATATCACTCAATAAGCTCAAAGGATGTGCAGTCGCCACCTGGTGCCCGACGTAACCCGGGTGATGCAAATGAGTAGAATTTTCAATGATTTTACTAAACAGATCCCGGAGCGATAGGGTAGGATTGTTAAGTTCTGAATTCCAGGTTTGAAAAGATTCTTCCGGATTAATCACTTTTAATACCGGAATGGATTCATGTTGACAGGCATCAAAATAACGGTCAATGACTGCAATCAATTCATGGGCATGTTGTTGGAATTCGGAGAATTCGTTGGAGGAACCAGGCAATCTAGGTCAAGATTGTATTAATAGTTGTCATCATCCGGGAACGAGCTTTCAACATTTTCGATATCGTCCAGGGATACGTCGCCGGCAGTTTCTTCGATGTCCCCTTCGCTTTCAAAGATATCTTCTTCGTCGGCGGCAGGTATTTCGACTTCGGCCTCAGGGTCCAGTTCAGCAATATCTTTGACCGGTTTTGATTTTTTCTCAACCATTCTGATCAGATAATAGATATCATTTGTTTCAAACGGAATGGCAGAAACTCGTTTGCCGTCCCGGTCAAAAAAAGAAATCATAGCATCAGCGAATCCTACAGGGTAAGCTGCATGCAGTGATTTGGCGAGCTCAGGGGACAGGTTTTCATAGTCCTTTACAACTCTTTTCTTATTTACCTTAGTTTCTTCTTTCTTCTTCATAAAAGTATCTATTAAGACCCGGATTGATGATAAATGGTTATCCTGTAGATATGCGACAAATTTATATGGAGTTCTGTTTTATTACCAATTTAATATCAATATATTTTTGAAAAAAATTCAGCTTCTTGCTACGTTAAAAATGCGGGTTTGTAAGGATTAGGGTTATTTTTGCCAACCGCACTGTGAATTTAAGTAGTTCCTATCGTAATATTTTCAAGATTTCAGCACCCATTATGATAGGCGGTGCTTCACAAAATATTATCGCTCTCACAGATAGTTTGTTTTTGTACCATTATGATCAGCTGATGTTTGCCGCGATGGGCTTTGTGGGGGTCTATTATCTGATCATTGCAGCAATTGGATATGGGTTTTCGCGCGGTGGACAGATTTTTATTGCGCGCAGAATGGGAGAAAAAAACAGAATGGCCATTGGGCAGGTGACCCATACCATGATCTTTTTTGAATTGCTGATCGCTTTGATCATGTTTCTGCTCATGCAGTATGGCAGTGAAGCCCTCTTCAGAATGCTGGCCAAATCGGATACGATTATCCAACATAGCCTCGAATACATCAAATACAGGTCCTGGGGCGTGTTTTTTAGCTATTTGGGAGTTGCCTATGTGGCGCTTTATGCCGGTGTAGCCCGTACTTCTATTATCGGATACCAGACCCTGGTGCTGATATTGATAAACCTCATCCTGAATTACGGATTTATATTTGGTCACTTTGGATTGCCAGCCATGGGCATTGGTGGGGCAGGCCTGGCCAGTACCCTCGCTGAAATCATCGCCGTGGGCATATTTACCGTTTACATTTTTTTTGATAATAAGAAAAACCCTTACCATATATTTCAGTTTCATCCCATAATTTGGAAAACGATTCATCAAATAATTAAGGTTTCCGTGCCATTTATTATTCAATCCATCGTTGGCCTGGGATCCTGGTTTTTGTTGTTTTCATGGATTGAAAATATGGGGGAGCGGGAACTGGCTATTTCTAATCTTGGTCGAATAGCTTATTTGATACTCAGCGTACCCATCTGGGGGTATGCCGCCGGCATTCAAACCCTGGTGAGTGGCTATATAGGCAAGAGTAAATCGAGGGCCGTAATACCCATCATCTGGAAAACAGCCAAACTTTCCCTGTTGACGACCTGTATGCTCGCGGTTCCTTTCCTGATTTTACCGGAAATCTTATTGTATCCGCTATTGGGGGCTGAAGACATGAATCTAGTTTACGATGCCAAGCCGGTATTTGCAGTGATCATTGTATTGTTGGCGATGTTTTCGGTAGCTACCATTTTTTTTAATGGGCTCAGTGGGACAGGGGCTTCGTTTCAGGGATTAAATATTCAGATCTTGTGCACGGTAATTTATATGCTGAGTGCTTTTTATATCATCAAAGTAAAAGAGATGGGCCTGATCTGGGCCTGGGCATCCGAAAGCATTTACTGGTTATTGATATTTATTACCTCGATCTATGCGCTCAATGGTGGAAAATGGAGGGGAATATTTGAATAAAAATCAATGATTATATCTGAACTGAACAGGAATGGAAGACTCATCAAAATACGAATCCAGAGGGGTATCCAGCGATAAAAAAGAGGTACACCAGGCTATCCGGAAGCTGGATCAGGGTTTGTTTGCCAATACATTTTGCAAAATACTGGCCGACCCTTTTTCTGTTGATCCGGAAACCATCATGATGTTGCATGCTGATACTGCCGGGACAAAAACCATTTTAGCCTATCTCTACTGGAAAGAAACCGGTGACCTCAATATATGGAAAGGAATTGCACAAGACGCTCTGGTGATGAACCTGGACGATATGGCTTGTAGTGCACCTGTCAATCAGTTTGTAATTTCCAATACCATACTGCGGAATAAAAAATTAATTCCGGGACAGGTCCTCGAAGCAATAATAGACGGTACCATGGAATTTGCTAATACGCTGAAAGCTTACGGCATCGTTCTCCACCATGCAGGGGGAGAGACCGCTGATGTCGGTGATGTGGTGCGTACCCTTGATGTTGGATTTACTGCCTATAGTTCGCTTAAAAAGTCTTCCGTTTTTGAAATTAATATTCAACCCGGTGACCTGGTATTGGGTATAGGTTCTTCCGGGCAATCTGTATATGAAACGGATTACAACAGTGGGATTGCATGCAATGGACTTACCAGTGCAAGACATGACCTGCTTTCCAATTATTACCGGCAACATTTTCCGGAGACCTTTGATACCGGTATTGATCCGGCGTTGGTGTATTCGGGGACCGCTCGAATGACTGATCCCGTAAAACTTGAAAACAACCTCCATACCACCATTGGACAGATGCTGCTTTCCCCCACCCGTACCTTTTTGCCTTTACTTTATCCTATGCTAAAAGGCGATACTCAAGGATTACATGGTATTATACATTGTACAGGAGGTGCTCATTCTAAAGTATTAAAATTTGCAAAAGGGGTAAGGATTGTCAAAAACAATTTGCCAACTCCTCCTTTAATTTTTGATTTAATCGGAAAATCCAGCGGGGCTTCTTTATCCGAGATGTACAACGTTTATAATATGGGTACCCGCCTCGAGATTTATGGTACGGAAACCTGTCTGAGTGGTATTCAAATACTTGCCAATAGCCTGGGATTGCCCAATCGTATAATCGGAAGAGTAGATTCTTCCCCGGATACAGAAGTGGTCATGGAATATGAAGACCAGACCTGGACCTATTCAAAATAGTTTATTTTGTCGCTGAGGATCAGGCTTTAGGAGCCTCTGCTGCAGGTGCAGGATCCGCTGGTGGAGTTGTTGCTGGTGTTTCAGGTAGCGGATCTTCTTTAGACCAAAGGTCGTCCGCTTTATCTTTAGCTTTATCCCAGAGATCTTCTGCTTTATCGGCTACTTTTTCACCCAATTCTTTAGCATCTTCTGCCAGGTCACCTGCTTTATCTACCGCTTTATCCCACAGGTCATCTGCCTTATCCGCTACTTTAGACCCGAATTCTTTGGCGTCATGGGCAAAATCGGCTGCCTTGGCTTTAGCGGAATCGAGGGCCGCTTTTACTTTGGGGTCTTCCATAAAATCCTCCGCCTTATCCTTAGCGGCTTCAAGAGCGACTTCTGCTTTGTCGACAATTTCTTCTCCGACTTTCTTGGCTTTGCCAAAAAGATTGTTTAAAAAATTTTTCATATATAGATTAGTTTAATATCGATTTCAAACAAAGATAGCGCTAAGATTAGTTATTTTGTGCAACGATTTTAAGTGGATGAAGACCTGTTGGGCCAGGTTATTTTTATCGAAATCGAAGTGCTGTCCGTTTTATCATTTTCCCTAAATCTCCCTAAAAGAAATACCTGTGACAAACAAAGAAATTGCCTTGTCCTTCGACCTGTTAGCCAGGATCATGGAGTTACACCAGGAAAACCCATTTAAAATCCGGTCATATCAGAATGCCTATCTCGTTTTGCGTAAAATGGATAAACCTTTTGGAGAGTATACGCTTGAAGAATTAATGGAAATCAAAGGGATTGGTGAAGCGATTGCAGAGAAGATACAAAGTCTGGTGCGCACCGGCCATATGCCCACGTTGGATAAATACCTGACTCAAACGCCTCCTGGTGTCGTTGAAATGCTGAAGTTACAAGGGCTGGGACCTAAAAAAATAGAAATTATCTGGAAAGAACTGGGGATAGAGTCTCCCGGTGAATTATTATATGCCTGCACCGAAAACCGGTTGGTTGAATTAAAAGGTTTTGGTGAAAAGACACAACAAAAGGCGATAGAAGCTATTGGTTTTTTGCAGTCAAATCAGGGAAAATATCTTTTTACCCAAGCCAGTTTCCACGCCAATCAAATTATTGAAAAGACCAATGCACTTCAAAAATCCTCCCGGTCCATAGTTACCGGGCCACTGAGAAGAGGAGTGTTTGTGGTGGAGCGGGCCGAAATATTAACTACCTGTGAAAAACCCGAATTAGCCCGGCTTACAGAATTTGGCCTGCAATGGGCCTTCCAGGGAGATTCTTATTGGGATGGGATCTGGAATGAATTACTAGCTGTTCGGTTTCATTTTGTCGATGACGCGGGCTGGATATCCAGACTGGTAGAGACTACCGGCCCTGAAACATATATTGAGCGGTTTAAAGATATTGACCTTAGGCTGGATTCACTCGCTGAAGAAGCGTTCTTTATTGCCCCGGGTTTACCCTACCTCAGTCCCGAGCTTCGCGATATCCCGGAATCGTATGGTTATAACCAGGTACACCTTGATCAATTGGTAAAGCCTCAGGATATCAGGGGTGTAATTCATTGTCATTCGACATTTAGTGACGGTATTCACAGTTTGGCTGAAATGGCTGTTGCTGCAAAACAAATGGGTTATTCTTATATGGTCATAACGGATCATTCCCAGGCGGCGGTCTATGCTAAAGGAATGAACCCGGATCGGTTATATGCCCAATGGGAAGAAATCGATCAGCTCAACCAAACTGCGGAGGATTTTTATTTATTAAAGGGTATTGAATGCGATATTCTTAGCGACGGTTCTTTGGATTATTCTACTGAAATTTTAGAAAAGTTTGACCTGGTCATTGCAAGCATACATTCTGGTTTTCAGATGGATGAAGAAAGGGCTACACGAAGGATGATCAAGGCCATCGAAAATCCGTTTACCCATATCATTGGCCATCCAACAGGAAGATTGTTATTGACCCGGGAAGGCTATCCTCTCGATTTTGTCAAAATTATCGATGCCTGCAAGGCCAACCAAGTTGCCATTGAATTGAATGCCAACCCTCAGCGACTTGATCTGCATTATTCTTTTATTCCCCGTTGTGTTGATCAGGGGGTATATGTCTCTATTAATCCGGATGCGCACAATCGCAGTGCAATCGCTGATATTAGTTACGGGGTGATTGCAGCGCGTAAGGGATTATTGCCTAAATCACGATGCTTGAATACTTTAAGTAAAGATGAATTGATGAAGTTTTGCAAAAAACTGAGGATATAACTAAGCTGATTAAGAAATATACCCATTTCTTTTGTTTTCCCCCATCAATTCATAAATAGAAACAGGGGATTATTCCGGGATTATTAATTGTTAGATTTGGTGAATTCGTAGTTGTATAAATCACAGCAAGGCTCTGAGAGAAAAAGGTTGCCTGATTTTTCCTTTTCGAATTTCTTTTCTTTGATATTTAAGAAACCATCTGCCAGGGTAACAGCACCGGTTATTTTAAAAGTATCCGGTTCAGTGCTGTTCGGAGTCAGGACATAGGTGCCGTTGTAAATACTGGTTTTGTTTTTCAACAAATCAAAATGTGTTTTATCAAAACGGATTGCATCGAAATTGGCTTGGTAGCCGCCGCCGGTTATACCACCTGTGATTGCGACCAGGTTCCAGGTCCCTACAATTCCGGACACATCTTCGGTATTTGCGGATTTTTCGCAGGAAATCCAGGAAATACTTCCCAGGATGAGTAAAGTTTTTAATAGATTTTTCATATATAAGTAGACGAACCCAATCCGGGTGAAGTTGGGTTCTCTTTCATTTTAACTAAACTTTAGATCTTTTTATTTTTGTGCAGCCGGAGATAATAAGCCTGCCGGTTTCCATTGGTCGGCATAGTCCAGGGCCAGATTACACAAAGTCCTTACCCCAGTCTTCATTCCACTGTCATCCACATAAAAATCAGGGGTATGGTGTGGGGCCGCTTTGGCCGGGTCTGACCCTTTGGGCATTCCACCTAAAAAAAGGAATAAAGCAGGTACTCTAAGAGCATACATAGAAAAATCTTCAGCGCCCATCACGGCTTTGGTCAGGTGTACATTATTTATTCCAGCTACTTTCTGCAGGGTTGGGAGCATTTGGGCGGTCAGTCCTGGATCATTGAATGTGACGGGATTACCGATTATAATCTCAGTTTCTGCCACAGTCCCCATGCTTTCGGCAATTTTGGTGACGGTCAACCGGATTTTATCATGGATGATTTTTTGCATTTCTTTATCCAGAGTCCGGATAGTACCAGTAAGTTCAGCTTCTTCAGGGATAATATTGTTTCGTACTCCGGCATGAAAGGTTGCCACAGTCACCACCGCAGCTTCTTTGGTCAGGTCTGTTTGCCGGCTGACTATAGTTTGTAGTCCCATGACGATCTGAGCCCCAACCACCACCGGATCAATTCCGTTCCAGGGCATAGAACCATGAACTTGTTTCCCTTTTACCCTGATTTTCAGAATATCACTGGCAGCCATTGATCCACCTGGCTTATAATTGATATGTCCAACTTCGGTGGATGAATTGATGTGCAACCCGAAAGCAACATCGACGGCAGGATTTTCCATCAATCCCTCTTTGATCATCAGTGAAGCCCCTCCTTCTTCTCCTGCAGGCGGGCCCTCTTCAGCAGGCTGGAATACCAGTTTAATGTTCCCTTTGATCTGATCTCTTATGGAATTTAAAATTTTTGCAGCCCCCATCAGCATGGCGGTATGGGTATCGTGGCCGCAGGCATGCATGACCCCGACGTTCATCCCCTGATACAGGTCTTTTTTGACGGACTTCCAGGGTAGATCAACCCTTTCGGTTACCGGCAAACCATCGATATCGGCACGAAGTAATATCGTAGGGCCAGGTTTACCCCCTTTGATCAATCCTACTACTCCTGTTTTGCCTACTCCGGTTTTATTTTCAATGCCTATTGAATTGAGGTATTTGGCAATGTATTCTCCGGTTTTAAATTCACGGTTACTCAATTCGGCATTTTCGTGTAACCAATGCCTCATTTCTATAATCTGAGGGTCTACTTCCTCCGCCATTTTATCCACTACCGTCCGGATATCCATGACAGGTGGGGGAGTGGATTTAGATTTTTTTTGGCCCAGGGCAGGGAAAACAAGCAACATCCCTAGGAAGAGTAAATGGATTGGTTTCATTCTACGTATTATATTTAAGTGACGAATTTAAGCATTCATGAAGTTATATCAAATAGAATTTGGTACCCCTGAGTACGATGAAACCGTGCGAATGAGATATGCTGTGCTCCGGGAGCCTTTGGGGCTTGATTTCAGCATAGAGATGCTGGAAGAGGAATTTGCCGATATCCACTTAGCCTTATATGATGATTATTCCAACCTGATTGCCTGTCTGGTACTTAGTCCTCAAAACCAGGTCCAGATTAAGATGCGCCAGGTTGCGGTCTTGCCAGGAAAACAAAAATCCGGTGCAGGATCCGCTCTGGTTAAATTTAGTGAAACGTGGAGCGCCCGGGCCGGTTATTCCGAAATGATCATGCATGCAAGAGAAACCGCGGTAAGTTTTTATGAAAAACTGGGCTATAAAAAATCAGGTAAACGATTCGAAGAAGTTTCTATTCCGCATTGGTTTATGAAAAAAGAATTGATTAGTAAACAGTAAACAATAGTCAATAGTAGATCGTAAATGAATGTGGTTTAATTAACGATTCTTTCTAAGTGAATATCTCTTTTCCAATCTTCCTACGACCGATTCTATAGTTCAATGAAAGAATAAGAGCATGAACCACTTTAGATCATAGAACTCAGCAAAGCTTAGGTGGTCACTTAACATTTAATCAAAACGACATAGCATCATATCCTCATCCGATGCTTCATAAAATGACATCCGTTGCTTCCTCGTCATCAATTCTGCTTCTCCCATCTTTGTGCATGGTCATCCCCCCGGGGATCAGCAGCTCCCTCCAGGCGGTGATCTGACCTTACAAGGACTGCATCGACCAGGCCTATGGATTTTATCTCCCGAAATCGATGACCCATCATCTCTAATTGTTTTTTCAGATTAGGATCAAATGCAGAGGCCTCTGCCATTATTTCATCTGGTAACCACTGATGGTGGAAACGGCTGGCTGCCACGGCATCGCTCATCGACATATCCCATTCGATTACATTCAGGATAACCTGAAAAACAGAAGTAATGATGGTACTGCCTCCCGGACTTCCTAGGACCATAAATAGTTTTCCGTTTTTTTCCACTATGGTTGGTGTCATACTACTGAGCATTCGTTTTGACGGTTCAATGGCGTTGGCTGCTGCACCGATCAGGCCAAACATATTGGGTACACCTGGTTTTACACTGAAATCATCCATTTCATTGTTCAGAAAAAAACCGGCATGGTCAACGACCACCTTACTCCCGAAATTCCCATTTAACGTAGTGGTCACCGAGACCGCATTACCGTCCTGGTCAATGATGGACAGATGCGTGGTTTCAAAATGTTCCAGGGCTATTTTAAAATTACCCGCATAGATGCTCGTGCTCTTTGAAGCACTGTCCGGGTTAAAATCCTGCAGGCGGTATTTTATGTATTTGGGATCCAGTAAACTATCCTGCGGAACCGGGTAAAAGTCGATATCGCCGAGGTACTGTGAACGGTCTGCATAAACTCTTCGTTCGATTTCAGTCATCAGGTGTATGGTGCGTAAGTCCCGCTGACCCCATGATCGGATGGGATAGGGTTCTACCATTTTAAGCATCTGGGCCAATGCTATTCCTCCACTGGAAGGAGGTGGCATTGAAATAATTTTATACTCTTTGTATTTGGAAACTACCGGCACTCTCCACCGGGAATGATAGGCTTGCAGGTCTTCATGGGTAATGATACCTCCCCCTTGTTTCATTTCCTCTACTATTTTTTCGGCCACAGGCCCTTCGTAAAACCCGGCTCTTCCCCGTTCTTGGATTTGTTTAAGCGTCCAGGCCAGGTCTTTTTGAACCAATTTATCTCCTTGTTTCCAATCATCGGCCCGAATAAACGCAGTTTCCGGCGAATTGAATTTTAAGAAAACTGATTTATTACTATTAAACCTTGAAGCTTCATCGCTCGTTATTTCAAATCCGCGACTGGCAAGCCGGATGGCCGGTTCAATGAGAAGGTCAAAATTGAGTTTGCCATATTTTTGATGTGAGGCAATCAAACCATCGACTGTGCCGGGAACACCAGACGCCAAATGTCCACTCAGGCTCATCGTTGTTGGATTACCATCCTTATCCAGGTACATATCTTTGGAAGCTGCTGCCGGTGCTTTTTCCCGGTAATCCAGGGTATTTAATTCACCAGTTGCACTTCGATAAATCATAAACCCCCCACCTCCGAGGTTGCCTGCTCTTGGATAAACAACGGCTAAAGCCAATTGGACAGCTATAGCTGCGTCTACGGCATTACCCCCCTGTTGAAGAATATACATGCCCGCCTGAGAAGCAATAGGATGTGCACTGACTACCATTGCTTTGTCCGATACTGATTTTTTGACGATGGATGACCAGTAATTTGAAGTCTTTACCGGAGCAGCACATTGATTAAATAAAATCAGGAAAAAACAGGAAAAAAGGATTGGTTTAATTTTCATTTTAAGGAATCCGTTATCCTGCCAAATATACACCAGAATAGCTGTTTTCGGGTATAGCCTTCCAAGGAAAGGACAGCAGAAATCAGATTCACTTATCTTTGAACCATGAGATGGATAGTATATGCCGCAATAATGTCCCTGCCCATGCTCAGTCTTTCTCAAAGCTCCTATTCCAACGAGTTTCTTCAGATCGGAGTTGGGGCAAGAGCTCATGGTTTGGCAGGAAGTGTACTGGCTTCCGTAAACGACATCAATGCAGCTTATTGGAATCCGGCGGGCTTGTCTCATATTCAGGTGCCTTTGCAGTTGGGGGCGATGCATTCTGAGTGGTTTGGAGGTATCGGTAAATATGATCACGTCGGTCTTGCCCGAATGTTGAATGCAGAACGGGCTTCAGTTGGCAGTATCAGCTTGATCCGGCTAGCTATTGACCAAATCCCGAATACCCTGAATTTGGTTGCGCCTGATGGTAGTATCCAATTTGAAAATGTAAGTGAATTTTCCAGTGCCGATTATGGGTTTTTGTTGACTTATGCGACTGCAATTGGCAAGATCGAACCCAACAAGTCCAACCGGATAGGTGGTAATGTCAAATTGATCCATCGTTTGATCGGACCTTTTGCGACCGCCTGGGGGTTTGGGGTAGATCTTGGTCTGCAATGGATCAGGGGCCCCTGGCAGTTTGGGATCAATGGTAGAGATTTGAGTACCACATTTACAGGCTGGAAGTATAGTTTTACTGAGGAACAAAAAATTCAATTGGAAAAAACGGGGAATATTATCCCGGTCAGCGCCTTGGAAAAAACATTGCCAAATGTTGGTTTTGGAATACGGTACCGTTTGGGGTCCCTCGAACGCTTTTCGCTGGGCACTGAATTGGGGCTGCATGTATTTTTCGATGGAAAGAGGAATACTCCTATTGCCAGTGAGTTTGCCAGTGTGGAACCTAAACTGGGCATGGAATTAGCGTATAAAGACATCGTTTTTCTCAGGTCAGGATATGGCAATATTCAAAAAATTAAGGATGAATTTGATGTGAACCAATTCAGTACCCGGGGACAGTTGTTTGGAGGGGTAGGTGTTCATTTTGGCAAAGTGCATATCGACTATGCCTTATCTAATATAGGCAACCTGGCCAAAGAATTAAATTATTCTCACATATTCTCGGCTACTTTAAATTTTACAAAAGACTAATTCTCCCAATTAACTAAAACCGGCTGCCTAAATAGTGGGGCAACATAGCCCGCCAGGTCGGCCAGTCGTGGGGCATATCATGGCCCCAGATATCCAGTTCATGGGGTATGCCTTTCGAATTTAATACATTTGAAAAATCCACCGAGGCCTGCGGATGTTCCCAATTGCCGGATCCGGTCAGGATATGAATATGCCCGCTCGACCTGATTTGATGAAGCTGGTATTCATCGTGCATATTGGACATATAGGACATAGGGGAATTAAAATAGACGTCCTCATCGTAATATCCTTTAGTATAAGATTGCAAATTATAATCTCCACTCATTGCGATTACCCCATTAATCAGGTCGGGCCGTTTAAAAAACAAATTTGCAGCGTGTAAGGCGCCTAAAGAAGCCCCGCAAATTATGATCGGGGAATCCCAGGAGGTATGGGTCTTTATATACGGGATGACTTCTTCAAAAATATATCCGTTAAACTGATTGTGCCGGATAGCCTTGTGTTTGGGGTGCATATATTGATTGAGCCAGCTTTCCGAATTGATACTATTGACCGAAAATACTTTGCACTTGCCGCTTTCAATAAAAGGCGAAATGGAATCGATCAGGTGAAATCGTTCATATTCCAGATAATCCGCCCCCGCGGTGGGCAGTAGCAATAATCCAAACCCGTAATGACCATACCGCACGATTTCCATTTGTTTGTTTAACCGGGGACTATACCACCCATCCAATATTCTTAGCATATCATTTTTTTAAATTAAAATATAAATATCTTAATTTCCCAATAAATTGACATTAAGGAAGCTACCTGGCTCTGGAAATGATTTATCGAATGATGTGATGTCTATCTATACTGCGGAACACCTAAATCTCCTATATCCTGGCCCGGAGGGGCACCAAAAGCAGGTTTTGTCTGATATCAGGGTCGATATCCGGGCAGGGGAGTGTATCGGTATTCTGGGAAAAAGTGGAGGGGGTAAAACCCAATTGGTCCAGGCATTAGCCCGATTAAATGAATACCGGGGAGGTGTGGTTTCCACGACCTCTAACGGATACATTGATTCCAAGGGGGGCGTTTGGGATTTAAACGATAAAACACGGTTGAATTCTTTTAGAAAATCGGAGATAGGTTATATCTTTCAGGAACCTTCCTCCTATTTTAATCCTACTTTAAAAACAGGAAATCAAATCGCCCTCCTTGATAACCCTCAGCAGCTTGACTCCACCGTCATAAAAGGCTGGTTTTTAAAGCTTGGCCTGGAGGATTATGATCGGATAATGACCAGTTATCCGCACCAACTTTCCGGAGGACAACTCCAGCGTTTAGCGATCCTGGCTTGTCTGATCCGAAACCCACGCATAGTCGTAGCGGATGAAATAACCGCTTCCCTGGATCCCCACAATGCCCGGCTAATCCTGAAATTATTAGTAGACCTAAAAAAAGAGTTGGGCTTTTCGTTGTTGTGGGTTACCCATGACGAATCCGAAGCCAGACAATATTGTGACCGGATTTGGGTAGTAGAACAAGGTAAGTTAAAGTTTTATGACTCGGTCCGGGATTTTCCATTAAATGTGCTTACCCTGGAGCATAAAAAGAAACGATCAGACCCGGGAATTGAAATTCTCAAATTAATCAAGGTAAACAAATCCTATATGCCATCGGATAACAGACTTTTTGGACGGGCTAGATGGGGCCATAGCGTATTGAAAGATGTTTCTATGACCTTGGTCAAAGGTGAAATCCTGGGATTGGTGGGTCCATCCGGAGGAGGCAAGTCCACTTTGGCCAAAATAATAGCTGGGATTGAAAACTGGGACCAGGGCGAACTATTTTATAAGTCCCAGCCAGTTTACCCCGGAAGCGGCCTGAACAGAGAAATTATTTACCTTTTCCAGGATGCTTTCAGTTCCTTAAACCCACAGCTTCCCTGTCGATATTTGTTGGAGGAGGCCCTTAAAGCCGGACGGAATACGGTGACGGTTTCCGCCATGCTGGCCTTAGCTCAATTAGATAGTTCGGTTTTGGATAAAAAAGCCATTTCATTATCCGGAGGATTGAGGCAACGCTTTGCCCTGGCCAGGGCATTGGCAGTGAATCCCGAAATTCTGATTATGGATGAATCGGTAAATGCGCTGGATTTACCCTTACAAAAACAGATATTGGACATGCTTGTCCTCCATCAAAAAAAGACTCAGATGGCTGTTTTATTTATTTCGCACCAGGCTGAGGTGGTCAGGCAATTTACAGGCCGGCAGGTGCTTCTGGAGAATGGGGTACTGACAGCCACCAGTTTGTGAAACAATTTTTGATTATTTAACTAAATTGGTTATATTTGCGAAATGAAAAAGCGTACTTCCAATTTGCTTTTGATATTACTGTTGTTATCCAGTATGCTTGTTTTTTTTTATATCAATTTCTGTCCTTCAGTAACTGAGACAGGCGTTTTAGCTTCCGACAACCTGATCGATGTTTCCAGGGACATGGTGTTGTTGCCAGAATTTGAAATGGTCAGCGATGCAATCAAAGCGGTGATTGATTTTATCCGCCCCTGATCAGTTTTTAAAATTAGCTACCAATAAAGTATACAATGCCTCCATGGGCAAACCCATTATATTGGTATAGGATCCATTCAGTTTTTTTACTACACAAAGGCCGATCCAGTCTTGTATTCCATAGGCACCTGCTTTATCGTAAGGAGGGTAGTGATCGATATAATAGTAGATTTCATCTGCGGTCATGGGATTAAATTCAACCTCCGTAGATACAGAAGTGGTGAGGATACTTTTTGTGGAATATATACATAACCCACTGATGACCTGATGGGTCTGCCCTGCCAGGGCATAAAGCATAGTAAAAGCTTCCTGACGGTGCCTGGGTTTGCTAAACAATTGATCTCCGAGGAAAACCAGGCAATCGGCGGCAATAACGATCAGGTCATCCTGATTTGGTATCATTTCATAGACAGTCTGAGCTTTTAATTTAGCCAGGTATTCGGGTACGGACCTGGGCTGGATCCATGAAGGATAGGCTTCTTCATCAATCGATGCGGCCTTTATTTCAAAAGATATGCCTGCCTGCCGCAACAATTCATGTCGCCGGGGAGATTCAGAAGCAAGTACAATTTTATATTTTTTCAACCATTCCATGCATACTGGTAATATAAAAGCAAGGGCAATAGGATCATACCGGAGACCATGGTTAGTTTTAGATAAGTAGAGATTCTGTGGAATTCTTTGAATTGCCGGGCTCTATAAATTGAATAGATCACATACATCAGCGGCAAAATGAACCCCAAAAGCACACCACCAAGAGAAATGCTTAAAGGGGGATTAAGGCCAACCCACCCGAATATCAAAACCAGGATAATAGTCAGCAGCAGATAAACCACATTTTTAGAAAAAACTAATCCCTTTCGAATGGGTAAGGTCATTGCACCGGCCGCTTGATCCCCTGGCACATCTTCAATATCCTTGACAATTTCCCGGCTGAGGGTGAGTAACCCGGCTACGACGCAGCAAATAGTAAAATTTTTATAGACCACTTGTTTGAATGCCATGGGCAATCTGAATACACTCGTTGATTCAGCAATGAGGGGAATCAATAAGACTGCTCCGCATAAAGCAGCAATCAGTAAGTTGCCGATCAACGTTGTTTTTTTTAGCCAGATGGAATAGATGATTAGTAATCCTGCCGCTACGGGATAGATCCAGATGAATTTTAATTTATCAAACCGGTAGGCCAGGGACAATGAAATAGTAGCCGCAATGATGAGCAATGTCCAGAAGGATGCCCAGGCTTGATGCACACTGAAATGCTGTCCAACAATTTGTTTAGTGCCCTTATTAATGGCATCGATCTCCATATCATAGATATCATTGATAATAAATCCCGATCCCATCACCATAGCAAAAGCGATACACAATAACAACAGGCTGGACATATTAAAATCAACCTGCCACCCCTGTTGGTTTAAAGGAAGTTTCAGGAGAAAATACCAATGCATCCACAGGGCTAGCGCGGTAATCACCAGATTGGGAAACCGGATGAGTTTTATAAACTGGATACACCGATTTATCACAAAATGAATTTACCACTGATTTTGGACTTTGAGCACCAATTCAATGAGGTCACGAACACAACCTTTGCCGCCATTCAGGGGGGATATATAGTTTGCGATCGTTTTGACTTCTTGCGCCGCATCGGCCGGACATGCTTTGAGGGCAGCATGTTGCATGGCCGGAATATCCAGCAGATCGTCGCCCATATAAGCCAGGTTGGAAGCCGGAATACTGTTGATACGCATCCATTCCAGTAACACCGTTTCTTTATCCTGCGCATCCATAAAAATATCGCTGACCCCGAGATCCAGCAATCTTTTTACCACACCATCCGATCGGCCCCCGGAGATCACCGCAAGGTGAAATCCGGTTGGAATTATCCTTCGCAACGCATAACCATCCCGGATATGAAATGTCCGCAGTAGTTTTCCTTCATCGGTGATCAGCAGGCTCCCATCGGTCATTACTCCATCGATATCGAATACAAATGCGCTGATTTTTTTTAGGGCTGCATATAATGGAGTAGACATCGTTGGATATTATTTGTTGTTGTCGCGCCATTCGTATACCCATTTGGCCTGGATCTGCTCAAGGTGCGCTTCGGTGCATTCCTCTTTTTTACTGGAAAAGTAAGGGACCTCCATGACCCATTCCATCAATTCCGTAAATCGGATACGGTATATTTTTTTTTCATCAAAATCATCACCAAAACGTTCATACAATTTCATGGCAATGTCTTCATGGTCTTTCCAATAAATAGGCAGATCTTCTAAATTATTAACAGGCATGTGTCGTGAAATTGATTGATAAATTTAATAATTAATGATCGTGCCCTATAATCTGGGACTGATCGGGTATAGTTATTTCCAGGTCTGCCATTTCATCGAGCACGATGCATTGACAAGCCAGCCTGGATTCCAGTTTAGGATTTCTGGCCCGGTCTATAAAATCTTCTTCTTTATCGGTTAACGCTTCGAGGAAGTCCATTCCTTTTTCAATGTATACATGACAGGTACTGCAAGCACATACTCCTCCGCAATTGTGATTCAGATGTATATTCTGGTCCTCGGCAATTTCGAGAACACTGTAGCCCTTGACAGCCTGGTCAATTAAAAGTGGTGTTAATCGGGAATCCTCAAACCGAAATAAAATTTTTGACATGTACAGACAAAATTAAATATCAATTGCTATAACCAGCAGAATAGGGCAATAGTTTAAAAAAAAATATTTTTTGGAATATTGGGTAAAATAACGCAATTTGACTTAACAACGGTATGGAAGACTATATTCCTCAAGCTACAGAAGCCAATTACAAGTTCAAAGAACTTAAGATATACAGTTCTACCGAGTGGTTGGCCGATCAGAAGTTCAAATACCGGCAGGTATTTGACCGTCAGGAGACTACTTTTGTATACGTTGAATTGGCGCTCTATAACAAAATGTTTGACCAGGAAAGCTGGGAAGCAGTCATTCATTTAAAGTGTTTCTCCCTGTCCAATAATAAGCAGGAATTGTGCAGTTTGGAATTTAAAAAACAGATCAGCAAATACGAACCCCTGATCATCTTGCAGGAAGGCTGGGGAAATAAAAAAGAAGGGGCGTTTTGGAAAAAAGGCACCTATTATTGGGAAGCGTGGATACAGGAGGAAAAAGTCGGCAGTAAATATTTTTACATTGAAGATGCCGGTGAAACCATGACCCGCATTCAAAACCCTTATTTCGAAGTCAAATCTTTGCGGTTTTATGAAGGTAATGAAGACGACATCAGCCAGGATGACCGCATCTATTTAAAAAATTTCTCCGCCGCGGAAACAAGGCTCCTGCACCTTGAACTACAACTCAAAAATAAAAACCGTTCCCATCACTGGCAATGTGAATTGTTTTTCAGGTTTTACAATGAAACCCGCGAGCTCAAAGCACAGGTAGTTAAATTAAAAAGTATCCGGAAAGAGGAAGATATCGTCCACTTCGCCGCTTCGTGCGGAATGCCTGCGAAGGGAATGTGGAAAAAAGGCAAACTCTATATGGAGCTCATCTTTATGGATTGTATGATCGCTTCTGCCTCGATAGATTTTCGCGATCATGCCGAACCGGGTAATATCCCCGTTTTCCTGCCTAATCAGGTAATTCCGGGGTTTTTAAACCTCGAACAGGACGACGAACTCAACCTGGAACAATTGATGGGCAATCTGGATCATCTTGTCGGCCTCGCTCAAATTAAAAAGCAGGTACAAAACCATGCTAAATACCTGCAGTTTGTCCAGTTAAGAAAACAACACGGCTTTAAGGAACAGGATGAAATCAATGTCCATTCCGTATTTATCGGTAATCCGGGCACCGGAAAAACCACAGTAGCTCATATGATGGGCAACCTTTATCATAAAATGGGCTTGTTGTCCAAAGGACATGTGCACCTGGTCGACCGGGTTGATCTGGTCGGGGAATACATCGGGCAAACTGCCCCTAAAGTCAGGGATGCCATAGAAAAAGCCAGGGGAGGGGTGTTATTTATTGATGAAGCCTATGCATTAGCCCGCTCCAACGATGACAGCAAAGATTTTGGCCGGGAAGTCATTGAGATTTTGGTGAAGGAAATGTCCAACGGACCAGGTGATATGGTAGTCATTGTCGCGGGTTATCCTAAGGAAATGAAATATTTCCTGGATTCAAACCCGGGCCTCAAATCCAGATTTAAACTGTATTATGAATTTACAGACTACACCCCTGAGGAGTTGGAGAAAATTGCCCTGGTTGCTTGTGAAAAAAAAGAGGTCAGTTTATCCGAAGCCGCCTTACACAAGGTGAACGAATATATCCTGGAAGCCTATCGCAACCGCGACCGGGCATTCGGAAATGCACGGTATGTCTATGACCTCATTGAAAAAGCAAAAATAAATCTTGGCCTTCGTATTATGAGGATAGCCGGGAAATCGCCCGATCAATACGAAGAATCCGAACTAGCTGAAATCCTGATTGAGGATGTTGACCAAATCCTGGAAGCCGGAATCAGAAAAACAGCCAGTATACCGGTCGATGAAAAACTCCTGAAGGTTTCCATGGTCGAGTTGGATTCCCTGATTGGTATGACCCTGATAAAAAAACAAATTCACGAGCTCGTCGATATCGTCAAATACCATCACCGGGTTGGCCGTGATGTACTGAGGCATTTTTATTTGCATACCATTCTCATTGGTAATCCGGGCACAGGAAAAACGACTGTAGCGAGGATATTGGCAAAAATATATAAAGCACTGGGCATACTCGAAAGAGGGCACATGGTAGAAACCGACCGCCAGGGTCTCGTAGCCGGATATGTAGGGCAATCGGCATTGAAAGCCACTGAAAAAATCGATGAGGCTATCGGTGGTGTATTGTTTATAGATGAAGCGTATTCACTTCATTCCATCAAAACAAACGGGGTCGACTATGGCAACGAGGTTATACAAACCTTGTTGAAAAGGATGGAAGATCAACGGGGCAGCTTTTTTGTTTTTGTAGCCGGTTATCCGGACAATATGGAAGATTTTATCAAAGCAAATCCGGGATTGAGCTCGAGATTTGATAAGACCTTGCGTTTTGATGATTTTCAACCGGAAGATCTGATCGAAATCAGCAAAAAAATGTTCCTCGAACAAGGCCTCTCCCTGAGTAATGCAGCCGAAAATTACCTCAATCAATACTTTAGATTTTTATTCCAGTATCGCGACCGGTATTTTGGAAATGCACGAACCGTAAGGTCGGTGGTACTCGAAGCGATCCAATATCATTCCCTTCGAATAGCAAAATTAACGGATACGTCCACTACCGATGATCTTCACCGGATTGAACTGGAAGACCTGGAGAGTTTTAAACTCAAAGCGGATCAGCTTCAGTTCAGACGCAGTGCGATTGGGTTTAAAAGAAATTAGCGGAATAAACCCAGTCTCCACGGTTTGTACCGGGATGCTATTAGAGAAATATGTTCCTGATGAAACAAATCAGGGTTTTTTATTAATAACCCAAACTGAAATAAGTCGATCCGTAAGGGCCAGTCGGATTGTAATTTTATTTCACCCCAGGCGCGGGCCATATCCTGGTTCCAATAAATATCATCCAGCACCATCAAACCCTTCTTCGGATTCAGATACGGATTGACCATTTTAATATACCGTTTCAAAGCCTCGCCGGTATGGTGGCCATCGATGAATACCAGGTCAACGGTCTTGAGTCGTTCCAGTAGGGAAGGGAGTACGGTATCAAATTTGCCTTCAAAAAGTTCAGCGGAAGACAAACCCAAACGTTTGAAATTACTCCTGGCCAAAGCAGCGACTGCCGGATCACCTTCTATAGTCTTGAGGATGATCTGTGGCTGGCCCGATAACCAATAGGCACCGGAAATGCCCCCAGCGGTGCCCAATTCAAGGATCACAGAAGGCTGACAAAACCGGGCGATCCGGTTCAATAATTTTCCATGAGCGGCCTTGACAGAACATTGGCGTATAAATTGACTAACACTAATCTTGGATTGGTGCCCAGTGACGGAACCTGCACCCAGATCAACGCGGTTTAATATTGCGGTGTCGGTTAATAATTCCTTTCTTAACCTTTCAATGGTTTTAGATGGTATCAGGGGCTCTCTTTTTTCCAGAACCTCCCGGCAAAATTCAAAGATAAATGGAGAATCGACCTGGTGAATCGTCCTGGCTGAACTAAAATAATCTAACCAGGCTCTGGCTGTGAACATCAACCTCGAATACATCCGTTAAAGTTATTTATTACAAAATGAAAAAATTAAGTTTCCCTTGGCAATAGAATTCATTGTTTTACGTCAGATACTCTGAAATTAGTCCTATATGTATTACAAATTTTGCCTTTGCCCGCTAGGGTTTTTGCTATTTATTTCTATCGGACATGCCCAGACCTACTTTACCACAGGGGGACTCCGGTTGGGTTCAGATTATGGACTTACGCTTAAACAGTTTATTATGAAAAAGACGACCGTGGAGATGATTTTGGCAACGGAGGACAACGCCAAAACCAATCTTGGTTTGTCCTTTCTAGTAGACAAACATCAACCGATTCTCACCAGGAATTTTAACTTGTTTTATGGAGCCGGATTAAGTATAAATTGGTTTTATGAAAATCACGAATATGCCAGCCAACGCAGGAAAATCGGTGTTCCTGTGCAGGTTGGCCTTGAATTTACAGTGGGTAAAATAAATTTAAGCTGGGATTATACCCCAATTCTATATATTAGCACAAATTCTAATGCGTTTGATACCCTGAAGGGTTTATCTGTTAGGTATGTATTTATCAACAAAAAGGAGGGCAAACGGATTAGTAAACGAATAAAATCGGTATTCTCAAATAAGAAAAAGAAAAAATGAGATTGGGTGTATGGATCTGTAGTTTTCTTCCGGGTATAATTTTAAGTCAAATCAATTTTACATCATCGCCACAACTGATCAGCCATGCTGAACATTTTAGCGGATCGGTATTAGGCATCTCGGATATGAATGGAGATGGTAAGGATGATATCGTAAGGTTGGAATCGTCTAAAAACCTTTCCATAGCTTATCAAACCGCACCGGGTCAACCCTTCAGGCTGCGTTTCTTCGGGACAGTCAGCGAATTGGAGCAATGGAGCCTCGCTATTGGGGATATCAACCAGGACGGATACAATGATATGGTCTTTGCTGCTAATGAATCCCCGGGCTCTGTCTATTATTCGCTCAAAACCGGTGATTCTATTAACTACATCAAGGAGACTTTACCGGGATCTGCACAGGCGTATTCCCAGGCAAGTAACCTGGTTGATATTAATAATGATGGCTGGTTGGATTTTTTCTTGTGTAATGATCTGGGTGAAAATAAAATCTGGGCCAATCAAGGCGGAAAATTTTCGGGCAACCCAGTATCCTGGATAAATTTTAATACCATCCCTGCTTCCGACAATTCCGGCAATTATGGAAGCGTGTGGTCTGATTTTGACCGGGATGGTGACCTTGATCTCTACGTGGCAAAATGTAAAGGCGGGGTAAACGATCCTACTGATCCCAGGCGGGTCAACACCCTTTACCTCAATAACGGACAGAATGGTTATTACGAAGCTGCAGCCCCGGCAGGACTGGCTATTGGCTTACAATCCTGGGTTGCAGTTACAGGGGACAGCGACAATGATGGCGACCAGGATATTTTCCTGATGAATCATTCTGCCAATTGTCAGCTTTTGATTAACAATGGCAGTGGCATCTTTACGGATGTAACCAATGCCAGCGGGATAAACTATACTGCAGTTGGTGTCCAGGCTGCCTGGATTGATTTCGATAATGATGGGTTATTGGACCTTCTGATCAGCGGCAACCGGCATCAGATTTACCTCAATAAAGGCAATAATAAGTTTGAACTCCTGGCTTCTCCGCTTTTAGGATTTCACCAAATAGAATCCTTTGCCATAGGCGACCTCAATGATGATGGAAAGCAGGATATATATGCCTCCTATAGCTTGTTATTTAATCAGGCATCCCACCGGCCGGATGCTGTCTGGCTGAATACCTCAAAGAACAATCACCATTTTTTAAAAGTACGCCTGAACGGATCGACTTCCAACCTAAGCGCTGTCGGGGCCAGCGTCAGTTTGTTTTCAGGTAATTTTCGAACGACAAAAGAAGTCCATTCCGGTATAAGTTATGGGACCAGTCAATCCCTTACCCTCCATTTTGGATTGGGTAACTTGTCTAAAATAGATTCCGTGGTAATCCGGTGGCCTGACCGGCAAAGAGAGGCCATCGTGAACCCTTTTATAGACAGGACCCTGGTATTAACTCAAAATAAATGTTTTGCTTTCGATCCTGTGCTAGACCCCGGCTCTAAACCTGCGCTCTGTAAGGCCGGAGACAGCATCGTGCTGACCTCTCCCATAAATGGCTCGTATCTCTGGTCCAATGGATCGAAGAATAAATCTGTTTCCATTGTTATCCCGGGGATTTATCAATTAAGGCTCACCACGCTCGAAGGGTGTACAGTACATTCTAACTTATTACAGATAGCATCCGATCCCAGGTCCGCTTATAAAATTGCACTTTCTGATTCAATCCTGTGCAGCGGGGATGCAAGCCTTTTGACTATACCTACCAGCAAAAAGGTGATTTGGAATACCGGAGATACGCTGAATACGATTGAGGTGACCCAGCCCGGTAGTTATTTTGGACGGATTATGGAATTTTGTTCTGAGGTGAACTCCGACACCATCCGGATCAGAACACTTAGCCCCGGAGTCACCAGAGTAAAGAATGATACGGTGGGATTGGGCGGTAAAGCTAATTTATCAGCAATGGGACAATCCCTTTCCTGGTTCAAAGAGGTTTCCGGGGGGGCGGCATTAACCACCGGCAATACGTATTCGACACCTCCTTTGGATAAAACCACAACCTATTATGTTCAATCTATATTAAAACAACCGGGAAAAACCGTTTCCGGTGGAATTAAAAACTTTAGCGGAGCTTCAAAATTTCATGTACTCAATTTCAGTGGAAGGTTACTATTTGATGCAGGAGAAAGTTTTATTTTAAAGTCAGTCAAAGTGTATTCGGATACTCCGGGTTTGAGGCAAATAGATCTGTTAAACAGCTCAGGGCAAGTCCAGGCTTCTAAAGCAATAAACCTGGCTGCCGGTGAAGTTATAGTCGATTTAAATTTTATGGTTCCTGCCGGCGACGGATATACTTTGTCCACCAATGAGATGGTGTCTACTGCTAGTTATGGATCGAAATCTCCCAGGTTATACCGCACGGAAGGCGCAATTGATTATCCATTAAAATCCGGGCCGGTTAGTATTTATGGAACCAATGCAGGTGCCGGCAATTATTATTACTTCTACGATTGGCAAATCGTTTATCCGGAATTGATCTGTACCAGTGAACGTGTACCCGTGCAGGCGGTCATCCGATCCGTATCTATCACGGAGTTTCAGAATAAGGCTATAAAACTTTTCCCTAATCCGGCACGCACTACGCTAAACCTGGAATGGTCTCAAGGGATAACCCATGGAGGAATCTGGTTGGAAATTATTAACCCTCAGGGCAAGGTGGTCTACAGAAATCAGGAATGGGTTACAGGAAATACACATCAATTAGGTATACCTGCGCTTCCGGGAGGGGTCTACCTTGTGAAGTTGAAGTCGCCAACGTATGAAAACATTTTCCGGATTGCCGTTTTGCAGTGAATGTTTTAGGTTGGTACCGAACCGTTTTTGACTTTTTTACTAAAAAATTAAGCCTCAATCCATTACAAGATCAAGGCTTAATGGGGTGAAAGACGGGATTTGAACCCGCGACCCTCAGAACCACAATCTGATGCTCTAACCAGCTGAGCTACATTCACCGGTTTAATTTTATAACCAGGCGGTTATAAAGTGGCGCAAATATAAGACATATCAAAGTCATAATCAAAAATTGCTTGGATTTCACTTTCTGGATTTTAGTTCTGCTAGTCCGGTTTAATTCCGGAGATTTAACAATGGTGTGAACTAATTTTTTATTGCCTATGTTACAGTAGGCTAACGCAAGGGCATATTTTTAATTCGGATCCATTAGCATTTAGTATTGCAGGCAGTAATCTGCTGAAGGATATGGGCTGTTTTGAAGGTTAAGTTCCTTCTGTTAAAACTTGATTATTTGAATTACCCGGTGGGTCCGTTTATGCTGAAAAATGAACGGCTAAATTACCTCCTGTACTACAGATAATTTGAAATACACATTTATTTTAAAGTATTTATCTTGTCGTTATACTTATGATGATTTGGCTGATTTTTGGGGTTATATTAGTCGGACTGTTAGCGATTGATCTTGGAATACTAAATAAGGGCACCCAAACCCTTACTCCCCGAGAAGCCACCCGCAATTCCATCATCTGGGTTTCCATAGGATTGTTGTTTAGCGTTTTTGTCTATTTTTCTTATACCCATCATTGGTTTGGAATAGGACTGGACATTGGACATCAGGTCTCCGGTGGGGTGGCGATGACTCAATATATTTCTGGTTATCTGGTCGAACTTTCGCTGAGTATTGACAATCTTTTTGTGTTTGCCCTGATCTTTCGGTATTTTAAAGTGCCTGCTCAGTCCCAATACCGAGTATTGTTTTGGGGGATTATAATTGCGCTGGTGTTGAGGGGATTAATGATATTTGGAGGGGTGCTTTTGATCCAGCGGTTTCACTGGATCGAGTATTTTTTTGCAGCGATCATTATTTATTCCGCTTACCGGATGTGGGCTTCAGGTGATGATGGATTGAACATAGAAGAAATGCCCATGGTCATCTGGCTAAGAAAATGGATGCGGATGGTTCATTATTATAAAGAAGACCATTTTTTTACGCATGAAGGCGGTAAATGGCATGCTACACCATTATTCCTGACTTTTTTAGTGGTCAACATCGTGGATGTCATTTTTGCATTTGACTCCATCCCGGCCATTTTTGCGATTACCCATGATGAATTCCTCATTTTCACCTCCAATATATTTGCTATCCTGGGGCTGCGAAGTTTATATTTTTTATTGGTAGGTATGTTGGACAAATTTGTTCATCTGAAAACTTCCCTCATTGTGATCCTGCTGTTTATTGGTATAAAAATGCTGGCCAGCAATTTTATACACCTCCCCAGTGGCCTCGCACTGATCATTATTTTAGTCATCCTGGGTGCCGGGATATTGACATCCGTCTACTCGAAAAAAAAATCTACTGACCAGGGGACCTGAGTTATTTATAGTTGGAAAAAGGAAGGGGTTTCATAAAAACCGATTCTAATTTCTCAACAATTTTTCCTGGTTTTTCGGATTTATCTCTGGCTTTTATCCATTTTTTATCGACCCGGAAAGCATCAAAGGATTTGGCTGCCGCTGCTTCCGATTGATGTGCCAGGAGATAGACCAGACGGGGTTGAACGTTTTCTTTTTCAACGGTTTTCCAATAGGCGATATTGGTCATTCCATGTTTTTTAAAGAGTTTGAGTGTATGGTTTCTAAAACGGTCTTCCAGTGCCGTCAAACGGTCCGGCAGGCAGGTATACGTCCTTAATTCAAATATCCGTTCAGGAGTTTTTGCAGTGGGTTTTATCACCGGAGAAAAGTCCTCCGTTTGCAGAAAGATCGATTCAACGGATTTAACAATTTTACCATTGAGCTCTGATTTTTGACGCACAGCCTTCCATGCTTCGTCATTGCCAAAAGCCTTCCAGCTATTTTCACGGCTGGCCCGATCCGGATAGGATAATACATAATACAAACTGTTGTTGTCCACCTTGGTAGGTATCCAATATCCGATGTTGGTCATCCCGTGTTTTTCAAATAATCCGGTGGTGTGATCCCTGAATCGGTTGATCAAGTCTCCTAATTTGCCAGGTTCACAATGATAAATTCGCAGCTCATAGAATTTGGTATCCATTTTGGTGGATGGGGAGGAGTTCAGAATAAAGCTGATATTGAAAACAAATAAACTAATTAGAAATAACATGGCAATTCAAGTTTTTAGATACGAAGTAAAGATAAATTTTATTTTAAGCCTTATAAGAATAATCGATTCACAAGAGCCAGGCAATACCAGATTTGATTACCATTTCTTAATTTGCAGTACAAACTAAAAGGAAATGAAAACGCTCGATTGGCTACTCAATAAATATGGCGAAAGCCATCTCAATACAACCAATAAACTAATCCACTGGATCTGTGTACCCAGTATCGTCTTCAGCCTGGTCGGTCTGCTTAAATGTATCCCTTTTTTCGTCAGCCGGGATATGTTTTTAAATTGGGCAGGGTTTGTTTTGATTGGTGCCCTGGTTTATTATTTAAGGTTGTCCATCTCGATGTTTTTAGGCTTTTGTCTGATTTCTTTCTTAGTCCTGTGGGGCAATCACAAGATTTTACTGGCCATGGAAGGATCTTATGGAGGACTGGCTTTGTTTTCCATCCTCTTGTTCACTGTCGCCTGGATCGGTCAATTTATCGGACACAAGATAGAAGGAAAAAAACCGTCCTTCCTGGAAGACATTCAATTTTTGTTGATCGGCCCGGCCTGGCTGCTACATTTTATCTATACCAAGCTGGGGATACGGTACTGAACACCGGCTACGCTATAGGACTACCTGTTTTTTAAGAGGCCCTTCCCGGGTCAAAGATGGATTACTTCTCCATAAGCAGCCGCAGCGGCTTCCATCAGGGCTTCACTCATGGTTGGATGAGGGTGTACTGTTTTTACTATCGCCATTCCGGTGGCTTCCAGGTTACGGGCAGCCACTACTTCAGCTATGATCTCCGTTACATTGGATCCGATCATGTGAGCGCCAAGAAATTCGCCGTATTTAGCATCAAAAATTACTTTGACAAATCCCGCAGGGGTACCGGCAGCTTTGGCTTTTCCGGATGCTGAAAAAGGAAATTTTCCCACCTTTATTTCGTAACCGGCTTCCTTTGCTCCCTTTTCAGTAAAACCCACTGAAGCTATTTCAGGTTGACAATACGTACAGCCAGGCATATTATTATAATCCAACGGAGTAGGGTGGTGGCCTGCAATTTTTTCAACACAAAGTATACCTTCTGCACTTGCCACATGCGCCAGTGCCTGGCCAGCTGTAATATCACCTATAGCATATACACCAGGTACATTAGTTTGCCCAAAAGCATCTACCTTAATCAAACCTTTTTCAATTGTTATTTCCAGATCTTCCAATCCCAGGTTTTCCAGATTTGGAGTGATCCCGGCTGCAGACAATACCACATCGCATTCCATGGTTTCTTCCTTGCCGGATTTTCTATCTTTAATAAACACCTTACATCCTTCACCGGAAGTGTCCACCCGGGTAACTTCAGTGTTGGCGTATACCTGTATACCCGATTTATTAAATGAGCGCGCTAATTCTTTAGAGATATCCTCATCTTCCCTTGGCACCAGGCCTTGCTCCATAAACTCGACAACAGTAACCGCCGTGCCTAATGTATTATAAAAATAGGCAAACTCCACACCGATCGCACCCGCACCCACTACGATTAATTTTTTAGGCTGTGATTCCAGGGACATAGCTTTCCGGTACTCTATTATTTTGACGCCATCGATCGGCAAATTGGGGAGTTGTTTTGCGCGACCTCCGGTTGCTAAAATAATGTGGTCAGCGGTATAGACTTCTTGCTTTCCGTCAGCGGAAGTGACTTCCACCTGCTTACCTTTTAATAATTTTCCGTGTCCGTTGATCACAGTAATCTTATTTTTTTTCATTAAAAACTGCACTCCCTTGCTCATGCCATCTGCCACGCCCCGGCTCCGTTTAACAATCGCCTGAAAATCAGCAGAACCTCCTTCCGGTACCATGATTCCGTAATCTGCTGCATGGTTGAGATACTCAAAAACCTGGGCGCTCTTTAATAATGCTTTGGTCGGTATACATCCCCAATTGAGGCAGATTCCGCCTAAATTTTCTTTCTCGACAATGGCGACTTTTTTGCCTAATTGGGCTGCGCGGATTGCCGCTACATACCCTCCGGGCCCGCTGCCAATGATCAGGACATCGAAATGCATATTATTAAGTTTTACTTTGAGCCGCAAAGATACATTGCTCCCTCCAAAACAATTATTTATTGAATAAGTTTGAACTGCATTACATCAGCACGCAGTAACATTTTTCGTGGTCGTTACACAAATGATCGGAGAAATTGTTGATGTCTTTATTAATTTAGTTACCCTGAATTACTTAACATGCCAAAAGTTATTATCATCGGTGGCGGTATTGCCGGGATGAGTGCCGCCCACGAACTCATTGAAAGAGGCTTTGCCGTTGATGTGTATGAATCCAATCCCACCTACCTCGGTGGCAAAGCCCGTTCCGAAGCTGCTTCCGGTATTGTACCCAATCCTTTACCCGGAGAACACGGGTTTAGGTTTTTTCCCGGTTTTTACAAACACCTGACCCATACGATGAAACGGATTCCTCATGGTTCAGGTACTTGTTTTGACAACCTCGTCGCTACAGAAACAATCCTATTTGCAAGAAAAAATCAGGATCCGTTGAAGGTTTTGGCCCGATTTCCACTTACTGCCTCAGACCTGAATCTGGTCTTTGAAACTATAACTGGTGGGGCTACCAGCGCTGGATTAACAGCCGCGGAATCCGGTTTTTTTAAGGATAAGATATTTCAATTATTGACTTCCAGTAAAGAACGTTTCGAAAAGGAATATGAACAACTTGCCTGGTGGTATTTTGTAGAAGCTGACCGGTTTAGCGATACCTATAAGACCTTATTGGCAGATGGGCTGACCAAATCCCTGGTAGCGGCCAAAGCGAGGCAAATGTCGACCCGGGTCGGGGGCTCTATTTTTTTGCAATTGATCTATAACATGGCAGATCCGGACCTGCCTGCCGACCGGATATTAAACGGACCGACCAACGAACAATGGCTAAATCCCTGGCAAACTTACCTGACTACGAAGGGTGTAAACTTCTTTAAAAACCATACCGCTACCGAAATACAAATCTCCGCACGGCAGGTACAACGCATTAAAGTCCGGGATGGGGCAACCAGTACGGATATCTTTCCCCAAGGTGAATATTATCTGCTTGCGGTACCGGTCGAAAGAGCCACCGAACTGTTGAGTAACCTGGCGATAACACGCCTGGACCCTATAATGGAGTTGCCTGCAGAACTAGCGACCAAAGTGAGTTGGATGAATGGGATCCAATATTTTCTGAATACGGATATACCGATTAGTAAAGGACACATCATTCATATTGGAAGTGAATGGGCGGTTACTTCGATCTCTCAAGTTCAATTTTGGGACCCTGCTGATTACGATATTCAGAGTCAGTCCGGGGGGTTGGTTAAAGGGGTCTTGTCAGTGGATATTTCAGACTGGTTGGACACTGAATTTAATACGCACCTAGCCAAGGACTGTTCAGATCAACAAATTGCAGAATTGGCTTATAATCAAATACAACAGAGCCTTATCGTAGGCGGTGTGCCGATTTTGCCGGTCAATATGAATGATGTGGTAGTTGGATTTCATTTGGCCACCAGTCTGGAGCGGGACCCCGTTACGCGGGTATTAAATAATAAGGAACCCCTCCTGGTTAATACCATTAATTCCTGGGATCTGATGCCCAAGTCGTTTACAGGAATTCCAAATTTGTTTCTTGCCGGTGACTATATCAGAACCAATACAGGATTGGCTACGATGGAAGCCGCCAATGAATCGGCTCGCCGGGCAGTGAATTGTATAATTGACGCTTCCGGGATAGGCAAGCCCTATGCCAAAGTTTGGCGGTTAAAAGAATGGGCGATGCTCTGGCCCTACAAATGGTATGATCGAAAACGGTATGAAAAAGGGATTCCCTATTCTTCTGATTTTCCCTGGTGGTTGCATGTGTTGGCCGTGATCTGGGCTATCATTTGCCTGATCGCCTGGGCTGTTCGGTATGTTTTTAATCTTATATTCTGAAAACCTTACGGCAAACGACAATTCATCCTGGTTTGTCGGAATCGACAATACATTTTAACTTTAAATGATCTTCAGGATAAGTGATTGAATTCACATGTATAATAAATTCATTAAATATCTGGACAACCTGGTGGTTAAATCCATACAGGATCCTTCCAAACATAAACAAGCCAGGATTATTTTAAAGGGAGGACTGCTGACAGTTTGTTTTATGGCTTATTATTTATGGATCAGTTATATTATTGGCTTCCGGGTAGGGATTTTGGTTCAGTCGGCGGTAACCCTTGCCTTTACTTTGGTGCCTTTGGGAATTGCTAAACGGGTAAACCTGGATGTCCTGGGCAACGCGTTCATTGTATTGGGCTATTCAGGGATTGTATTGCTTTCTTACTATTCCGGTGGACTGGAGTCTCCTATTTTACCCTGGATCAGTCTGGTGCCTATCGTAGCTTTGTTGTTTGTAAATCGTTTCTCGGTCTGGGTCTGGTTTGGCCTGACCATCTTATTACTACTGGTATATATCTACCTTCATTTCAACGGTCATGTTTTTCCTGTACAATACAATTTAGAATATAAGTTGTTGTTGTTTGCCAATTGTTTGCTGGGCCTGGTCCTCACTATACTTTATTTAAATATGATCTTTGAATATTCACTGAGCAAAGCCAACCGCCAGTTGGAGCAAAACAATATTGAAATAGCTGAAAAAAATAGTTTATTGGAAGGACAAGCCCGCCAGATTACTGAACAGCGGGACCTGTTGATTATTGAAAAACAAAAATCAGACGACCTCTTATTGAATATATTGCCTTTCGAAGTAGCGGAAGAATTAAAACTTAAAGGAAGTTATGAAGCCAGATTGTATGATCAGGTGAGCATTCTTTTTACCGATTTTGTCAGCTTCACCCAATACAGTGAAAACATGAATCCCAAAGACCTGATATCCGTATTGCATTTTTACTTTCAGGCTTTTGATTCTATCATTGAAAAGCATGGTTTGGAGAAAATCAAAACGATTGGCGATGCCTATATGGCAGTCAGCGGATTGCCTCAGCCGGATGAACGACATGCTGAAAACGCCATTCTGGCCGCAAAAGAAATTCAAGCATTTATAGATAATTCAAATGACGGCATTGACCTGCAGCATGCACTTAACATCAGTCTTAAGGGATTCCAGGCCCGCATTGGTATTCATTCCGGGCCGGTAATTGCGGGTATTGTGGGAACCAAAAAATTCGTTTATGACATCTGGGGCGATACGGTAAATACCGCCGCCCGAATTGAACAAAGTGGGGTCGCCCGTAAAATCAGTATCTCAGGTCAAACCTATGACCTGATACAAGGCAAATTCAATTGTGAATACCGGGGTAAAGTAATGGCCAAAAACAAAGGAGAACTCGATATGTATTTTGTACATTGAACAATCACCTCGATACGGTTTGTACCCTGGCCAGGCCTTCTGCATAATCCCTGACATCGGGAAACAACCTGTCGTGTATAGCTTTGCCATTGGAATTGATAAAGCCGATGCCATCACCGAGTGAATACCTCGCAGCCCCATCTGCAAAATCCCAGCACAATAAAAATATATTGGGTATTACATGAAGCCCGGAGGTGTCGAGGTAACCAAACAATTCATCTTTATTGAAGGCAGCTTTATTTTCGTGAAATCGATTGATCTGATTGTATTTAAACGGCGTGAGCAATTTACCCTGATGATCTAAAAGGGCAAACGTATCCATTTTCTGCGCAGACCACCGGTTTTTACCCAAAGGCTCGATCTGGTCATAATCCAGAGATTGTGGTTTTCCGCTGGAATCAATGATTAACCAGCGGCCTCCGTTTTTAACGGCGGCATACTGGTCCTGAAAAGCACTTACTTCCTCGTATTTTGCCTCAATTTTTAAAGTGTTGGCAAGATTCAGAAATCCCCATTTGCCTTTTATCTGGACCGGGATCCGGTTATTGGAGTGCTGGCCTAAGGCATCGTATTTGACCGGAACCACCAGTGTCCCATGTTGATCCAACAGCCCCCACCATCCGCCATTGGAAACCCGGGCAAAACCCGATTTGAATGCAAAAGCCATATCCCATGATTCAGCAGACACCTGTCCGCCCTCCGTATTTATAAATTTAAACCGATTGTCCTTCCGGACTTTAGCCATGCCTTCGGTGAAATCCTCTGCTTCCTCCCAGAGCGTATCGATGATCAAATTCCCCTCGGTATCGAGGTAACCATATTTGCCGTCCAATACCCTGATCCTGCCCCGGCCATTGACAAAACTCCAGGCTCCCTTGTATTCCGGTTTGACCACCCATTTTCCATCATGGTTGATATAACCCCACAATCCTTGCTGGCTGGCAGCAGCAAGACTGTCCGCAAAATTCCTGCAATCATCAAATTGTTCACGGATGACTAATTCCCCTTGTCTGTCGATATATCCCCATTTGATGCCAGGTTCGATGTAATCCGATTGTAATCTGTCTGCTTCAGAAAGTGGTTCGGAGAATTGGATATGTCCCCGGTCTGATTTACAATTAATAAAAAAGCATAAAATTCCTATAAAAACTATTCCTCCGGGGACTTTTGGGATTAAAATCCGGTTGATACATTGACCTCGCATATGACAAAAGTATTACCTGTTGGATTAATAATCGCAGTTTTGATGCTGAGTTTTCAGCCAGGCATTGCACAAAACAAAGCAGTCTTGGACCGGGCCAATGCTATCGTGTTGGTTCCGGGGGAAATGAAACTGTATACCGATACCATTTTGACTGCTATTGGTGAAATTATTTATTTTACTTATGTCAGTAAAGACAGCTTGCTCCAATACGAACTATCCTATTGTGAATATCCTGAAGGAACCTTGCATTCGGATTCCACAGAACTGCTTAAAGAGTTTTTTTCAACTACTATTTCGGTAACGTTGGAGAAATTAAAGGGAAAACAGCGGTATGCTTCTGAAATTCTTCAATTTGGTTTTCCAGGCTGGTTTTGGAGAATTGATTATGGTAAGGACCGATACACTAAGTACAAAGCATTTGTCGCCGGAAGAAATTATTATAATCTCCAGGTCACCGGATCGAAAAACCAGGATCTGGAAACCCTTTCTACCAAATATTTCGATTCCTTCCAGTTCATGGATTTGAAACAAGTCAGGAAATAAAACCGGGTAGCTTAATGGATCAGTTTGTCCAATACTTCTTGCAACATTTTAATGCCTTTATCGATTGTACTGATATGGGTCCTGAAACCTAATATGGCGCAGCGGATCCACACCTGTCCATCAATTATAGTGGATGAAAAAAACACCCTTCCGTCTTCATGCAAGGCTTCGACCAACCGGTTATTAAAGGTATTGGTATCTTCAAAAGGAGGTACATACCTGAATATGGTAATAGATAACATCGGGTATGGTCCAACCTGAAAACCCAATTGTTGTACTTTCTTATAAAAATATCTGCATAACAGGATTTTTTCTTCGAGGGCAGCTTTAAAGCATGCCAGTCCATGCAGGTGAAGGGGTACCCACATGCGGGGTCCTCGAAAATGTTTGGTCAGTTCCGGTGAAAGATCACAGGGGTTGAGTTCTTCGGACTCTGTGTCAAAAGCGTCTTTCATATAATTCGCACGGTAATGATGTACATTTAATACGGCCTGTGTATTCTTAAACAAGGCAGCACCGGTACCATAGGGTAAAAACAACCCTTTGTGCGGATCAATAGCCAGGGAATCCGATCGTTCTATTCCCTTCAGGACGGGTTTAAATTGTTCCAGTAAATTAAAAAACCCACCGTAAGCCGCATCGATGTGAAACCAGATCTTATATTTTTCGGCCAGGTCCGCCATGTTATCTAATGGATCCACCGCACCCGTATCTGTAGTACCTGCTGACCCGATCAGCATAAATGGTTTTAAACCGGCTTCAATGTCTTCCAGGATCATGCGCTCCAGGACCACTGTATCCATTCTGTACATCTGATCCATCGGCACTGTACGGGCAACACATTCAGCCAACCCCGCTATTCGGACTGATTTATGAACACAATGATGTACCTGCTCGGTGGTATAGATCACCGCCTGGTGAATCCGGTGCCGATCGAGTTGGTAATAGTCACGGGCAGATACCATGGCTATCAGGTTTGCAATAGAACCGCCCGAAGTAATATTTCCGTGCGCTGTAGCGGGATAGCCCATGACTTCGCACATCCAGCGGATGAGTTGGTTTTCCATTATGACTGCTCCCGGGTTGGAAAAAAATATCCCGGCATACCGGTTACTCACCGCAGCCATCATATCCCCAAGGCTGCTGGCAAAAATGCCACCACCTGGTATATAACCCAGGTGACCACCGGATGCCGGATTAAGTCCAAAATGATTTATTTCCTCTTTAAACAAATCCAGTAAGGTGGAAATCGGTTTGGGTTCATCCGTTATCCGCAAAGACTTTAATCTGGTCACTTTTCCTTTTATATAGGCAGGTTGGTCATTAATCTCGTCTATAAACTCATGCAGATAGCCGGTCCAGGAAGAAAGCCATTGTTGCCTCGTATCCAAATCCGGCTCCAGGGATTTGGAGATGGCTTCCAACGCTTTTATTCTTTCAATCATTGCGCTAATTTAGGAAATATACATAAGCTTAAGCCATTAGGGCGATGCAGTGAATAATAGTATTTTTGGGTATTATTACTTCATGATAATCACTGACTAACCATGCTGATTGCCGTTTTTCCGGGCTCTTTTGATCCCATTACTATTGGCCATGTGGATATAATCCGGAAAGCCCTGCCCCTTTTTGACCGCATCCTGGTTGCGATCGGCACCAATACCCAGAAAAAATCATTGTTTAGCCTGGAACAAAGAAAACAATGGATCGCAGATGTCTTTAAAGGCATTAATAAAATAGAAGTCGATCATTTTGACGGATTGACCGCCGATTATGCCAAAAGGATAAACGCAGATTATCTCCTGCGCGGATTGAGGAACGGAAGTGACTTTGATTACGAAAAAACCATTGCCCAGGTCAACCAGACGATTGGTAAAGGCCTGGAAACGATATTCTTCATCAGCAGCCCTGAAGTAGCCCACATCAGCAGTACCATCGTGCGTGATATCATCGGGGGAGGGGGTGATGTAAGTAAATTTATTCCGAAAGAAATCATATTGAAACCCCAATTATTATGAATGGTTTTTATTCTATTCCTGAAATATACAATGAACCGGTTTTAAGTTATTCTCCGGGCAGCCCGGAAAAACTTGACCTAAAACTGGCGATAGAACAGGCCAAATCCATGACCCCGGAGATAAAAATGACGATTGGCGGTAAAAAGATTTCAACGGGTGCGACGATTCCCGTGGTTTGCCCTCACGACCACCAACATATCCTTGCTTATCACAGCAAAGGCGGGGCACCACAAGTTAAAACGGCGATCCAGGCTGCATTGAATGCCAAACCTGGCTGGCAGGAGACCCCTTGGGAAGAAAGGGCGGCTATATTTCTGAAAGCAGCGGATCTGCTTAGCGGCCCTTACCGGGCAAAAATGAATGCGGCTACCATGCTCGGGCAATCCAAAAATATTTATCAATCCGAAATTGATGCCGTCGCCGAGATGGCTGATTTTTTCCGGTTCAATGTCCGCTATATGTCCGAGATCTATGCCATTCAGCCCGCCAGTCCGGAAGGGGTGTGGAACCGATTGGAATACCGGCCTTTGGAAGGTTTTGTGGTAGCCATTACACCGTTCAATTTTACATCTATCGCAGGCAATCTGCCCTGTGCACCGGCTTTATTGGGAAACACCGTTGTCTGGAAACCGGCTGAAACCCAGATTTATTCGGCAGCGGTGATCATGGAAATCCTGGAGGCCGCTGGTCTTCCGGATGGTGTAATCAACCAGGTCACTATTGACGGGCCTACCCTGGGAGAAGTTGCTTTTTCCCATCCTCAATTTGCCGGGTTACATTTTACAGGCAGCACACAGGTTTTTCACAAGCTTTGGCAAACCATCAGTAATAATCTCCCGATTTATAAATCATATCCCCGTCTGGTGGGGGAGACCGGGGGCAAGGATTTTGTGCTGGCTCATCGCTCTGCTGACCCTAAAGTTATTGCCACGGCTTTGTCCCGCGGGGCATTTGAATTCCAGGGACAAAAATGTTCTGCAGCTTCAAGAGCTTACCTTCCCAAATCGTTATGGAAAAAAATACATCAGTATTTGATGGACGATTTAGGGTCCATGACGATGGGCTCACCTGAAAATTTTAGTCACTTTATCAACGCCGTCATCGATGAAAAAGCTTTTGATAAAATTTCGGGCTATATCCAATCGGCGAAAAGGTCTAAGGATGCGGAGGTGATCGCCGGTGGTAAAGCGGATAAATCCAAAGGATTTTTTATTGAACCTACGGTCATCCTGGCATCCAAACCAAATTTTAAGACCATGGTGGAAGAAATTTTTGGGCCCGTGCTGACTATTTTTGTTTATGATGATCAGGATTTTGAGTCCACTTTAAAATTGATAGACCAGACGTCCCCGTATGCGCTGACCGGCGCTGTATTCGCCACTGACCGCGGCATTATCGATCAGGTCAAAAAAACCTTGCAATATGCAGCGGGTAATTTTTACATCAATGATAAACCTACCGGGGCAGTGGTCAATCAGCAACCTTTTGGTGGCGGCAGAGCAAGCGGAACTAACGATAAAGCGGGTTCGGTGTTAAACCTTTACCGCTGGTTGTCCCCAAGGACGATAAAAGAAAATTTTAATCCGCCGACCGATTACCGTTACCCCTTTTTAGCAGAATCCTGAGTAGATGAAAATTTATACCAAAACCGGTGATGAAGGAATGACTTCCTTGTATGGGGGGACCCGATTGCCAAAAAATCATATCAGGATTGAAGCCTATGGCACCGTCGACGAACTGAATGCGTGGATAGGTCTGGTCCGGGATAAGTTGGATCTGGTCCAGGCCCCGGTCTTACAGCAGGTACAGGATAGGTTATTTAATTTGGGTGCCCATCTCGCATCTGCCCCAAATAAGGATATGCCGCTTCCGGATATCACATCAGAAGATGCCCTCAGCCTGGAAAAAGAAATAGATGAGATGAATGTCCACCTGAAACCGCTCAACTATTTTATCCTTCCCGGAGGGCATCCGGAAATCAGCGAGATCCACGTAGCCCGCACGGTATGCAGAAGGGCTGAAAGAAGGGTCATGGCCCTGCATCTGAAAGAGCCTGTAGATCCCGGGATATTAATTTACCTCAACCGCCTTTCCGATTATTTGTTTGTGCTCAGCCGATGGAAAGCACACCAACTGGGCGTTGAAGAAATAAAATGGATACCCAGGCGTTGAACGGACCTATTCTGCCGGTTACCCACTCGGATATTCCTTTGATTAGAAGCCTTCAGCCTTTGGATTGGCCAGACATAGGGCAGACGTATTCCTTTTATATAAACAATTCGTTTTGTCATCCGGTCAAATTGGAGCAGCATAACAACTTAATCGCCATAGGTTGTTTGATCTGTTTTGAAAAATCGGCCTGGTTAGGCCAGATCATTGTCCATGAGGCCTTCCGGAATCATGGTTGGGGTAGTTATATCACCAGGTCTTTAGTGGAAATGGCCCCTTCGCAGATCCAATGTGTGTCCTTATTGGCTACCCCTATGGGAGAACCGGTGTATAAAAAGCTGGGGTTTAAGGCCCAGGGGGAATACGTGTTTTATATAAAAGAAGATCAAATCCCTGAAATTCGTTCTTCCCGGATCATAAAATGGGATAACCGCTTTTTGGATCAGTTGCTTGACCTGGATTTAAACGTTTCAGGAGAAAATCGATCAGCCCTGATCCAACAATTTCTCGATGATGCATGGGTGTACGTGGACCACGATAAACTCCTGGCATTTTATCTTCCGGGTTTGGGTGAGGGTTTGATCAGTAGCAGGGAAGTCGAAGCCGGATTGGAGCTTTTGCATTTTAAATTAAATAAGCATAAGCGGAATGTCGTCCCTGTTCAAAATACCAGGGCAGTGGAATTTTTAGAGCATCATGGTTTTGGAGCCTATCGTCAGGCGACCCGCATGGTCATAGGAATGCCATTCGATTTTCAAGCCGAAAAGATTTATTCCAGGATAGGGGGTAATTTGGGCTAAACCAATAAAAGTCCACCTCTTCCTTTTTAAAGAGGATCCTCCGACTCCATACACTGTAGGTAGGTAGGTAGGTAGGTAGGTAGGTAGGTAGGTAGTTAGGTAGTTAGGTAGTTAGTTAGGTAGGTAGGTAGGTAGGTAGGTAGGTAGGTAGGTAGGTAGGTAGGTAGTTAGGTAGTTAGGTAGTTAGGTAGTTAGGTAGTTAGGTAGTTAGGTAGTTAGGTAGTTAGTTAGGTAGGTAGGTAGGTAGGTAGGTAGGTAGGTAGGTAGGTAGGTAGGTAGGTAGGTAGGTAGGTAGGTAGGTAGGTAGTTAGGTAGGTAGGTAGTTAGGTAGTTAGGTAGTTAGGTAGTTAGGTAGTTAGGTAGGTAGGTAGGTAGGTAGGACTCCTGATTTAACCAACCGGTCCAATGTTGGGTAGGCAATGCCAAATTGATCACAGAGGTCCTTCCGGGAGAGATATTTCTTTTCTTCCATTCCAGCCACTTGGGGAGGACTCCAGGCCATTAAGGCAGCCTTTACCGAATTGGTGATTATTTCCTGCAGCTCAGGGATGGTCATAGTGGAGAGGTTGATTTGATCGCTCATATTTGATTTTTGTTTTAATTTCTTTCAAATATGTTTATCGACCCTGACATATGCTATTACATAGGGTTATTTTGTTTTATTTGATGGGGTTGCTACAATTGGTTTAATAAAGTTCATTTGACCTTTGATATTACATTACTCGTCGGGGGGTAAACATCAACGGAATTGGGGTCACATTGCTGTTTAATTATTGAATTAGTTATACCAAGAAAGTTAGTTTTATTTTATTCCGGTAGCCTTATAAATCTAGATCGGGTACCATTGAAATTAAGAAATAGATTTCCTTCACTAATATAAAACTTTGTGGTTTCCTTTTGGTATGCTGCATTTGGCTGTGTAGTAATAATTTCATCATTTATTATTTCATAAACAAGAATCATTACTCTTTCTACATCTTCTTCAAATTCAGTGTATGTCAATATCCCATCTGAACCAAATTTCAGAAGTACATTTCCTAAGGCATCTCTAGATGCCTCATCATCATGATTTATAACCCAATGACCTAATAATTCTTTTTTATTTTCAGATAACTCCATTTAGCTTTTGCAAATGTAATTCAATTGAAATTTTGCGCGATTTTGCATAAGCCATAAGCTCACTCATAGCTTTCTCCTTGTCAGGATGATTTGCTTTCGTCATTAAAACTGTTAAGTTCAACAATCTCTCGAACTCCGTTACGTTTGTGTTTTTATTTTCAACCCAGGTAGCTAATAATCCATTCGCTTTTAATATCTCTTTTAGTTCTGGTAAAACATTTTTTGAAAAAATATATTTTAATGATTTAACCAGGCTATCCATCGTAATTTGAGTATTAATTTCGAACCAAAGATCTTTATTGCCGTTATTAAATAAACCAATTCTCTTTATCCAATGACAGTCATCAATTGCAATGTCTTCCTTTACAAAGCCATTATAAAAATTAGCTAATACAGTCGAATAAACTCCAATATTATAAGTGAACTTTATTAACTCTTTAGTCGATACTTTACTTTTCTGAATGTTAATTACTCCGTTACATTCTCCATTTCTTAATAAATAATTACTTCTATGTTTTTCAAATCCCTGCTCTTTAAAATATTGAGCTAACTGTGATTCTAATTCTTTGTATTTGTCTGAAATACTCATTTCTGCCTTATTACATTAACACGATAACCCTCCACTTTTGATAAATAATAATCTTTCGCTTTTTGATTTACAGTATAAGGCGAGTTACCAGTCTTTGCCTCAACTCCTCCAAGAATAGTTCCATTAGAATTTTTAACCTCTATATCTATTACTCTTGTACCGAAAGGTGTAGATTTAGGAACTTCTTTAGATATAGTTCTACCCTGAGATTCAAAAACTTCAGCTACTTTATCTCGAAATGCATTTCCTTTTATTTTATTTGTTTGAACAGTAGCATTCTCAACTACTTTTTTAGTAGATTGGAATATTTTACCTACAACAGCGCCTACAACTTTTCCAGCTAATGTAGCAGTTGCATTTCCAGCCATCACTTCAAATACAGGATCCACTGACTGAACTGCACCACTTGCAGGAGCCTTTGCGAATGCTCCTGGAGCCAACCTTTGACCTCCAGATTCATTATTTACGACTTCGGTGTGGCCACTATTTCCCACTTCTGGTATCGATCGTCCATTTGTATGATGTATGATATCTTGCTGATCTCCGCCTTTGTCACTTATTTGGGTGGTTGTAGTGGTTCCATTTGGATGGTGCACCATTTGATATTCGTTATCTGGCGCCATTCCATCAGGATCGGTAAATGTAATAGGATTATTAAATCCATAATTGAAAGGACTCCAACTTGACATCTGGTCAGATAGGGGATCCAATTGTCCCCATCTCCCTATTGCCGGATCATACCATCTGGCGCCATAATCTAACCATCTTACGTAATCTTTTTTATCCTCCCGAAAAACACTGGAAGCCACCCTTAATGGTGATTCTGATTTGCAGTTCGGTAGCTTTAAACATCCCATGTTATAGCTTCAAGTTAGTTTTTTCTTTTCAATGTATTGGATGCTTATCTCAGAAATTTTAAAACTGCAAGCGCATATAGAAAGTGAGTATCTAAAGTTAAAAATATGTGAGCTTTGCTATTTGAGATTTTATTCTGAGTACAGTATCATTTTCAAATCTAATAATTAAATCAAGTGCTTCGTTAAAATCATTTTCATTCAAAATCCAGTCATCCATAATATTAGTAGTTGGCCAATAACCTAATTCTTCAATTTTATCAATACTAAAATTAAGTTTATCACTCCTACTTCCTCTTATTACTTCGAAATTTTGAATTTTGTAAAACTGAATCTGCAAAATATCTGGATCAGTTTTTTTTACCCAATCTCCATTTGTTTTTTTCAGCACTAACATTACTGTATTATTGAAAATATTATACTCAGTACTAAATAAGTGGTATGAATTATGA
>JAWXBI010000102.1:0-18225 GCA_034439915.1 Saprospiraceae bacterium
ATATAAAATTAATGTTTTGACTATAATTTATTTTGATAATTTCTTCTTTTTTAACAGCTCTTTCAATATTTTCTTTTAGGTTTTTTAAATCTTGTAAATCAAGAGTTAAAAAAATCTCATCTTCTTTTCGCTTGTTTCTAAAATTAATATGAAGTCTATGTAAAATTATTCCATTTCGTGTAGCTTCTTCTAATTCATCGTTGAAAACTAACCTAATATCTGAAATAATAGAGGCCTCACCATACAGGTTTTCGTTTTCAACTCCTACTTTGATTGCTTTTAGAGTAAGTTTTAGATTGTTTGAATTAGAAAATATTTCTAATAAATTATTTTTCAGTGATAATATCTTGCTTTCACTAAGGTCGATTTCTTTTTCATTAGTAGTAAGTTCAATGACTGATTCAATCAGATCATTTGTTAAATCTTCAAAATTTGATTGAGTTGGTTCAAGAATCTCTCCAAATGTTGATAATGTGTTTACGATGGATCTAGAAGATTTGATCCCCAAAATTGATTGAAAATATTCTTGGATATCGCTAAACTTGGTACCCACTTTCATTTGATTAAGGAATGAAGAAATTCCTTCTACTTGTTCTGGTGTAATTGAAGATAGCTCAATAAACCCAGGTAGGACTCTTGGAGGAATTGATATTTTTGCCACAGTGTATAAAGTTACAAACGATTGAAACACAGATTGTTGGTAAATTTAAATATTATAACCATATTAACAAACATTGGTATTTATTTTTATTAGGATCAAAACTTTAAGTTATTTAATTGTTACTTTAATTAGTTGATCCATAGGCTGATACTACACAGTAACATTATTCTTAACAAATGCTTAACAAGGGTTGTAATACTCTAGTTTTATCTCAATGGGTAGGGGATTCAAACTTCGGTTTAGAAAATTAAGAATTTCATCCGGAAGCTGCCGGTGAAATTCTTCCCGGTCAAATCCCGGCGGATCGGTCGAAGGAAGAAAGTGAGGGTTTTTCATCGCTGGTGGAAACGGACTACTAAAAGAAAAGTGGCCCGCATTTTCTATGGTCTTGAGTGTTACTTTGGAAGGATCGGGTACCTGTTTAAGTATAATATCCGACGTCCATTGTTTGGGAGTGAACTCATCGTGCTGGGCAATCAATAATAAGATGGGCAGGTTTACCCGCGTTAATGAACCTTCAGGATAGAAGTAGGCTGCGGCAGGTGCCATTAGCACTATAGCTTTGACCCTGGAGTCTGGTTGGATTTCTACCTGCTGTCCTGATCTGGTCCAGGGTATGCCCCCTGCCAATGCCAGTGCAGTGTACCCTCCAAAGGAATGACCAATCACCCCAATTTTTTCTGGCAGAACAGATCGTCCCAAAAGGCTATCTGATAATAACTGATCTATCGTCAAACTGATATGCTTGGGTCGGTACTGAAGGTTTTCAATGCTATTGGCTAATTCATTGTTGCGCCGGTTATTTCCATAATGTTCAGGCATAGCTACGATATATCCTCTCTGAGCTAAATAAATGCTTATCGACCTATAAATTAAATGTGAACCGCTGTTTCCATGGGAGATAAGGACAAGGGGAAATTGGCCTTCCGCAATTAACGCATTCACACTTACGTCCATAGTATAAGGACCAAACAGTGTAGGGGAGGAAGGTGTTTTTGTTGGATAATGGACTAAAACGGGAAATGAAATGCCGAGGTCTTCATCACTGATTTCCAATATCCGGCTTCCTGTAAAAATTATGTCAGGATAGATACTCATCATACGTTATAGGTCATGATCTCAAGTCCGTTTTCGAAAGTTTTACTGTTTTACAACAATAGGATTTGATCTCTAATAGGTTCATGATGCTCGCCGAAGTTAGTTAAAAACTTAGGAGCTGTAAAATGATTAGTGATCGGACCCTGAAAGTGAATTCAGAATCATTATTATTCGGAAGCATGCTTAAATTTACCTTGAACCCACCCTGCAATAGTAGTTCAGGTCGAATAATAAATTCAATTTAAGTTCACCTATTAACTGAGGATCTTTGAGTCGAATTTATTCAAAATCATAAAAGTATCCGACATTTTTCTACATACTGCAAAATGTCTTTTTGGTGGTCCGATCGGACAACAGCCAGTGTATACAATCATCTATCCATTCCGTTTCTGTAGTCAGATTGTCCAGACCAAATCCATGTCCACCTTTGGCATAAAAAAAAGACCGGGTCGCTACATGATATTTCTGTAAGGCAGCCAGAAACAATAAGGTATTTGCTATCGGTACCACCTTATCGTCCAGGGCATGGGTGATGAAGACGGGTGGCGTATTGGCATCTACCTGCAATTCATTGGAATACAATTTTATTTTTTCCGGATCTATAGGGTTTGAATTTTCAGCTAAAAGATTATCCCTTGAACCCAGGTGAGTTACTTCATCGGTAAAACTGATTACGGGGTAATTGAGTACCATAAAATCAGGCCGCAAACTTATTTTGCCCGGGTTGGGGATCTCCGGCTGATTAAAATGTGTGCCAGCTGTAGAAGCAAGATGACCCCCTGCTGATGATCCCATGATGCCTATACGATCTGCTTTGATCTTCCATTCTTTGGCATGCTGACGGACAACCAGTATTGCCTGCTGGGCATCCATTAAAGGCACCACCTCTTTATTGTTTACATATTTTGGATTCGGAGTCCGGTACTTCAATACAATGCCGGCGATCCCATGCTCTATAAATTTTTTAGCTACCACATGACCTTCGTGATCGATGGCGAGTCCACCGTAACCACCACCGGGGCAGATGATGACTGCGATGCCGGTGTTTTTGGTTTTCTCCGGAAGGTAGACGATCAGTTCAGGGGTAACGACCCGGGTGATAAACCGGTTGGCTACATTTTTTACCATAAAAGTATTACCCGTATCCTTTAGGCCGGTTAGATCTTTATTGTTGGGAATAGCTCCGGGATAGAGGGGAATAGTCAGTTGACTGTAGAGGAGGACAGGCATTAAACACAAAGAAAGGAAACTGGTTTTAATGTTCATATCTTTTTTAAATTTTGCATTAATAAAAATAGCTGAATACATTTGGTCAGACCCGGAGGTGTCCTACACCGGGAAGTTTGGCGAAAATCTTTTGATCGCGGCCAAAGTTAATTCATAGGAGAGAAGTAAAAAATGAGATTAGGGTAAGACAGAAAATTTTTTCTTATTTTTTGGATTGACCGTTAAAAAAAGAAACCATTTTATCAAAATTGGAATCGATCAGGAGACCTGGCCCGTGCCCGGCACCAGGGACCAGGACAAGTTCACTGCTGACTATTGCTTTCTTTAATCTCTCGTGCAATAATGAACTTTGACATGGTGGTACGTCGCCATCCTTATCCCCATGTAAGATCAGGAAGGGCGGATTGGTTTTATGGATATAGGTTATGGGATTGGCAAAGGTGGCCTTGATTTTATTTTCCTGGATAGGCCCTCCCAGCAAAAAGGATTCCGGTGAATAAAGCCCATTATGCTGAAATACACTACCACATGAATCGATGATCAGAAAGTCGGTCGGACCATACCAATCCACTACGGCACTGACCCTGCTGCTGGTTTGGTTGAATTTCCCCAACTGGCCCTCTAAATCGATCTCTTCTTGATCGATCGTATATTTTTTTATTTGATTGGTAGTGCCGGCAAGGGCTGAAAGGTGCCCTCCGGAAGACCAACCCGTAATCCCAATAAAAGAAGAATCGATATTATAAAATTTAGCATTGGCTCGGATAAACCGGATGGCTGCTTTTACATCCTGGATCTGGGCAGGAAATTTTGCATCCCGGCTGGACCTGTGATTGATGCTGACCACCGCATAACCGGCATGCAACAACTTTTGACCCATACCTTCCCGGAACACATTGGCTTTTGCTGCATTAGAAAACCATGCACTGCCATAGATAGCCAGGACAACCGGAAATGGGCCTGATGTATTAAAAGGTAGATGAATGTCGAGTCTATGTCCGATGATACTGTCACCTACATAATCTATATCTTTCCAGTTTACCCCGATTTCCTGTCTTGGAAACTGATAATACATCCAATCCACAAGCCGTTCTTCCCATTTGTCGGTAGACATACCTTGTTTTCGGATACCAAATCCATGTCCTCCGTCCGGATAGACGTGCATCTCCACCGGTTTACCTGCAGATTTCCATTTTTGATAAAATGCTGGATTACCATCCGCGATGTTATCATTTTCAGAAAACAAAAGAAAAAGGGGAGGCGCGTTGGAGGGAACCTGCTCGCCCAGGATAGCCGGGCAATAGGCATAAATAGGGGCAACAAAATCCGGCCGGCTGTCTGGACTATATGTTTGTGCGACGGAAGCAGTTAAAGTACCTCCTGCTGAAAAACCCATGATACCGATGCGTTGGGGATGAATGCCAAATTCAGTAGCATGTCGCCGGACATATCTTATTGCTTCGAGGCCATCCGCTACCGCCATTGTTACAAATGGCCGGTTGATGGAATCAATTCGATGAAAATTCCCGGTCTGGATATCTTGAAAAGTTTGCTGAATACTGTCGTATTGTTCAGGGACTAATCTGTATTTTAAAACAAATGCAGTTATTCCTTTATTCATTAAAAACCTGGCCACATCAGTTCCTTCATTTCCCATGGTCAAAGCCCTGAAGGCTCCGCCAGGACAGATGATCACAGACATTCCATTGGGCATTTTGGGCTTAAATAGGGTCATCGTTGGAACGACGACATTAGTGACCATAACCTGGTTGGTTGACTTATTGGTATCCGATTTTTCCTTATGTGACCAGGTTTCAGAGCCAGGGGCGGGGCCTGGGTATAGCTGGATCACCTGCTGGGAATAAATAATGCTAAAACAAGTAATCGAAAGCAAAGCCGCTGCAATCAACTTCATATTGGGAGAATATTTGCAAGCTAAGTTATTGAATTTTGCCTGATCGAGTTTCTGTATTATTTCAATTTGATTAACCTGATTCCGCTCAAACCAGGAAGTGAAAGGTCTCAGGAAAGTGCACAATGGTTAGTCACGCTATGTTTCTGGTTTGCTTCGGAGAAGCCCAACTCCTTACCTGTCTTGCAAAAATTATATTACTCCGTCCAGCTATTATTTTCACCCAGAGGTATACATGCCAGATAGTCACCGGGTACGGGATCATATCGGAGCACTGCCTTTCCAATCTCCTGAGAAGTAAAATAAGCAAACAATGTCAGTCGTTTGAGTTGCCTGAAAAAGCCGACCGGGCCCGATTTTTCAAGAGTGATTCCCCATAGGGTCAAGGGATATGAACCAGCAGATTTATCCAATTCCAGCAGGAGTTCCTGTCTTTGATCTGTAGAAGTTGCGTTGAAGTTTTTGTTGAATCTGGTTTTGGCTAGTACGTCGATTTCTTCAATTCCTTTGACGATATCTTGTTGCGTTTCATTATTGAGCAACTGCCCGATTACTTTATCGATAAATTGGGCGACTCCAATATCGGTAGCTCCCGGAGTTTTTGTTTTGGGCAGGATGGTTTCAGTTACTTGTACCAGGGTGCCAGCCTGTTCAGCAGTAAAAAATATTGGTTGCCAGCCGATATCTATCGTATTCTTACAGGATACCAGCAGATTTGAAAGTACAGCGGTTGAAAGGCTGGTACCAAAAACGAACAATACCTTATTTTTAATTGCTTCTCTTCTATTCATGTCCTGGTCAATTAAAGATTTTGTTTATTTAATTCTTTCACGGCAAAATCCACAGCTCTGGCGGTCAGTGCCATATACGTAATGGATGGATTGACACACGAGGATGATGTCATACACGAACCGTCAGTAACAAAAATATTGGGTATACCATGGAGTTGATTGTGTGCATTTAAGACAGAAGTCTTTGGGTCTTTACCCATTCTGGCAGTGCCCATTTCATGTACCCCAACCCCCATTCCACCGATCTCATCAAAGATCTGTATGTTTTTAAACCCCGCGATATTCAGCATTTCTGCAGCATCGGATTTCATCTGTTCCCGCATCTTCATTTCATTTTCCCCAAAACCGGAGTTGATAACCAATAGTGGCATCCCCCATTTATCTTTTTTTTCTTTATCCAGCCTGACATAGTTTTCATGGTTGGGAAGGCATTCTCCAAAACCCATCAGGCCCAGTCCCCATCCGCCTGGTTTGAACAAGGACTCTTTGAATTCAGCCCCTATTCCCGGATCATTGATGCCGCGGCTCCAGTTGCTGCGTGCACCCCCGGTTCCCTGATAATCGTATCCACGTAAAAAGTTTTTATTTTTAGTCTTCTCGTCCAGATTGACAAACCTGGGAATAAATAAACCTGTTGGTTTTCGGCCTTTATAATATTCATCAGCATATCCCTCATGGTCCCCTTTTGCACCACAACGGTAATGGTGGTCCATTAGATTGTGGCCCAGTTCTCCACTTTCATTGCCCAGACCGTCGGGATGTTGGGATGAAACTGAATTTAATAAAATCTGAGCGGTAGCCAGGGTTGAAGCGCAACAAAATATAATAGAGGCAACGTATTCGGTGACTTCCATGGTAATTGAATCGATGACGCGGACCCCACTGGCTTTATTTTTGGTTTCGTCATAAATAATAGAATGCACTATGGCATCGGATTTTATAGTGAGATTGTCTGTCTTTTTTGCAGCGGGTATAGTTGCTGAATTGCTGCTAAAATAAGCGCCGAACGGACAGCCCCGTCCACAGCGATTCCGGTTCATACACTTGCCCCTGCCCAACTCGAGATGCCAGGGTTGAGGCTCTGTCAGATGTGCTACTCGCCCTGAAGTAACATGCCGACCTTTAAACCTGGATTCCACTTCTTTTTTCAGATGGTTTTCGATACAATTGAGTTCAATCGGTGGTAAAAAATACCCATCCGGTAAATGGTCCAGCCCTAGTTTTTCACCACTGATCCCCACAAATTTTTCCACGTAAGTATACCAGGGTTCAATTTCTTTATACCGTATGGGCCAATCAATGGCGATACCTTCTTTAGCGTTGGCCGTAAAATCCAGATCGCTCCAACGATAACAATGACGGCCCCAGATCAGGGATCGGCCACCGGTTTGATTGCCCCGGATCCAATCAAATCTTTTTTCCTCGATGTAGGGATTGTCCAGATCATCTGTAAAAAAGTGTTTATTGTCACCACCTACAAAACCGGATCTGGTCTGTACTGGAAATCGTTTGGCCTCCTCCTGGGTTAATCCTCCATGATAATCCAATTCCCAGGCATCCTTGTTAGCCGTAGGGTAATCTTTAATATGGGTGACCAATCGTCCTTTTTCAATGACCAGGGTCTTCAATCCCTTTTCGCAAAGTTCTTTTGCTGCCCATCCTCCGCTGATTCCTGAACCAATGACAATGGCGTCAAATTGTTGGTTTGGCATATTATTTACTTAGAATGATAAAATGAATATGGAATGAAAGTAATAAAAAATAGTTGATCAGTTTTTAAAGTGCCAATTAGGCTGTTTGGAATTCGATTAAGGAAAGCGACCTGACTCAATTTGTCCTATATCTCCTGAATCCAGAACGCAAATTCCAGATATATTTGTTGAATGGAAGCCATTATAAAAGAAGCTCACCGATACATATCCAATGCAAAAGAACTGCTGGCGGAAAAAGCTCAACGAAAGAATGATATTTATGAGGATAAGAAATATGTTAAAATGGCAGGGCATACAGCATATTGCGGTGTGTTATATGCATTAGATCAACTTATCAAACCTCGACGCATCCTTTCTGCAGAGCGGTCTGAATCTAATCTAAAATCAACCAAAAAAAGGATACGAAAGTCGGTTGATTATTACCGGGAATTCTTGACGAAATACGACAAAAAAATGCTGACAGAGTTTAATAATCTTTACGACACATTGCACCTCAGTCTATGGTATGATGGGAATTCGGATGTTGGTATCGCAAAACGCGGAATGGAAATGGCAAAAGAATTTATCGAAAAAATTGCGACCCGTTTAAATTAATTTGATAAGCCTCATCGTTTAAATTTTTTCTTCAGGTAATTCAGCGCCATGCTATTGGCTTCTTTGGATTTTGCTTCGTCGTGTTTGGGATTGCTCGGGTTGGCGAATCCATGGGCCGCATCGAAAATTTTATATTCCAGGGGTTTGCCTGCGGTTTTCATGTTTGCTGCAAATTCTTCAATAATCGTTTTGGAAATGAAATTTTCGGTAGCAAATAAGCCCAGCACATCGCTGCTTAAAGTTTTTAATTTTTCAACGTCTTTGACCGGCATGCCGTAGTACATCACTGAACCGATATTTTGTTTGCCGAGTAAGATGCCAGATTTTAGGGACCAGCCGCCTCCAAAACACCAGCCAAGGTTTGCTATCAGAGCTTTTTTCCCGGCATAAGTCTGGCCAGCCTTGATGATATTTTCAAGTCGGGTTTCCACCACGCTCCGCACCCATTGTCCTGCCTCTTTGGGATCAGCCGTTACCTTCCCATCGTACATATCAAGGGCCAATACATTAACCTTCCCGTCCAAATCATTATATAGTTGATCCGATTGTTTTTTACATAATCATTGAGACCCCGCCATTCCTGATAAACAAACAACCATTTATTCGATTTCTTTTTAGATTTTACTAAGTAACCTTTGGCAGGTTTCCCATCTGCACTCGGGAATTCAATGTTTGTTCCGCTCACCTCGTATACCAATGGTAGTGGGGATAAATGTAAGGCCTGGAATTCCGGTAGGTCGGCGAAAGCTGCCATTCCATCAGCATCTGGTACAGCATGACAGACTGCAACCTTGGTAAGTCGGGTTGGTGAGTTGATGAGGTTGAAGAAATTGTAAATACCAATTAAAGCGGGCAGTGGGGAAAGGGCAGAGGGCAGCGGGGAAAGGGCAGAGGGCAGTGGGGAAAGGGCAGAGGGCAGTGGGGAAAGGGTTAAAGGTTAAGGGGTTTTTACGGGTAGAGAAGAATACTTTACGGCCGCGTTTAATATTTTTTTGGTGACTTCCAACTCTGATTCATCCCGTGGGGAATAAATCATCATATAGGTTTTAGCTGCCCGGTCCTGACCGGCAAGGCCATGTAATTCACCCCAACCTTTGGCAATAATTTCTTTGGTATCACTGGGGCTTAAAATGATGTGCATAGACCCGTCCGTAGGATGAATATGGCCTACCTCCGCATGGGAAACGGGTAATACCGTTTGATTGCCGGTTGCACTATCTTTTATAAAAATACCCGGGCTGTTTCTTTCCAGGTAACTCATTTTGTAGACCAGGTTATAATTTTTATCCGAGACCTGATCATCAAAAATTTTTTTCTGCTTGTTCCGTATAATGGTGTCGTTGTGCTGATCTGTCTGACGGTGGGGTATAGCAAATGGCGCGATTACTGGTTTAGTCCCATTTCTTTTGGGCAAATCAATAAGTGATTTGAGGTCTCCGGGTTGATCGATGTCAGTTGCGATCCGACGGATATCCAAAGGATCTTTCATCTGTTTCCCAAGAGCCTTGACCATGCGATATCCTTCCAGGGTATTCGGTAAACCGCCAGGGCCAAGAGCTACCCAATCCCAATAATCCTTCAGTTCAGCTGGAGTTAAATAATTTTTCATAGCTGATCCGATTACTTGTCGCTGGGTCCCTAATTTTTCAATGCCTAATTCGACCACATCACCCGGCCTTAAATATTTTGGCGGTTTGCTGCCCAACCCAACACCAGAGGGAGTGCCGGTAGCTATGACATCCCCGGGTAATAGCGTCATGTACTGACTGATTTCACTGACTAGCCGGGAAACTTTGTAAATCATATCACCCGTATTGGATGATTGCCTTTGAATACCATTGACGCTAAGCCAAATTTTCAGATTATGAGGATCACCGACCTCTTCCGGGGTTACCAGGTAAGGCCCTATTGGGGCAAACGTATTAGCGCTTTTGCCTTTGTCCCATTGATTCGCAGGCCTTTCCAATTGCCATTCCCGTTCACTATAATCATTGATAATACTATAACCGGCAATATAAGAATCTGCCTCCTCGGGTCGGATATAAGAAGCTTCCCGGCCTATAATAATTGCCAGTTCCACTTCATAATCTGTTTTTAATGAATTTTTCGGAATAAGCACTGTGTCATTTGGCCCGCTCATGGACGTGGAAGATTTCATAAAAATCACGGGTTCAGAAGGTACTACACCACTTCCTTCGCGTACGTGTTCCAAATAGTTAAGTCCGATGGCCACTATTTTTGAAGGACGCGCAACCGGGGAAGCGAATTCTACCCTGGCAGGCAATACCTTGCATTTTAGTTCGTTTTTAACCAGCCATTGTTTTAAACGTGATATCCCGTCCGAAGAAAAAAAGGACTCATCGTAATCTTTGGTAAACAATGAAACATCCAACATCTTACCTTTTGCAGTCAACACTCCGGGTTTAATCCCAACCTGGGTTCTATACCTGAACAATTTATAGCTCTGTGCATCCAAAGTACTGATGACCAGTAGAAGCAAATACACCAGGATTCTTCTTTTTTTCATATTCGTGGATTATGAATCAATGTCGATTAGAATTATGAATAAACTAATTTAATTAACAAAGTTATTTTATAATTCTCTTCATTATTTTAATTATTTCATTTTATTAATTCTCTTAATTCCCCCACACCATCCTGGAAACTTTCACTACCAATTCCATCTTCCTCCATTGTTGGTCCTGGGTCATGTCGTTGCCATGGTGAGTGCTCGAAAATCCACATTGCGGGCTTACTCCCATATTTTCCAAAGGCAGGTATCGGGCTGCTGCATCTATCCGGTGACCCATCTCATCCGGGTTTTCGAGCCTGGCTTGTTTTGAAGAAATAATTCCCAGGATTACTGATTTATGATGGGGTACAAATCTAAGGGGGGCAAAATCACCGCTGCGTTCATCATCGTATTCAAGGAAATAGGCATCCACATTGATATGGTTGAATAGAATTTCAGCGACCGGTTCATAACCTCCTTCAGCAAACCAGGTACTGCGATAATTACCGCGACACAAATGGATAGCTATGACGAGATCTTCTGGCCGGTCATCGATTACACTATTGATCAATCGGGCATAGATGCGGGGTAATTCATTTGGATCATCGCCCCGCTCTAATGCCCCAGCCCTTAATTTTGGATCACATAAATAGGCCAGGTTGGTATCATCCAGCTGAATGTACCTGCAGCCATGACGATATAACGAGTCTATTTCCTTTCTATAGCAGGTACTCAAGTCGATAAAAAATTCATCTAAATCCGGATAGGCTTCAATATCTATAGACTGACGTCCTCCGCGAAAATGAACCATAGTCGGCGACGGGATACACACTTTTGGTGTTTCATGGGTAATGGATTTCAGGAAATCAAAATCGGCTACCTGAATATTTATGGTATGCTGAAGTTTACCAGTCACTCGTAGTTTTGGTGGAGTAAAACCATCTTCGGCTACTTTGGCATTAGGATTGGCGTCTATGCCTCCGGTGACGCTGACGCCTGATAATTCTTTCAGAAAATCCAGGTGAAAGTAATCCCGTCTAAACTCTCCATCAGTAATGGATTTGAATCCGATGGACTCCATGGTTTTTATGGTTTCTTTGATCGATTCATCCTCTATATCGCGCAAGGCAGCTGCAGCAAGTCTTCCTTGTTTCCATAGCAGGCGGTTTTCTTTGACGGTCTGGGTCCGTAATAAGCTTCCCACATGATCTGCACGGAATGGAGGGTTCATTTTATATTTCATTACACGATTGAATATGTTTTGAAATGATTTTATTTAGGCAACATTCTCAATGCCCCATCCAGGCGAATAACTTCCCCATTGAGGTAAGGGTTTTCAATGATATGTTTTACCAATAAAGCAAAATCCTGCGGTGATCCCAGGCGTTTGGGAAAGGGTATAGCATCTGAAAGTTTCTGAATGGTATCTCCGGGTAAAGCTTCCAGTAATGGGGTAAGGAATAATCCCGGGGCGATGGCATTAACCCGTATGCCAAATTGTGCAAATTCTCTGGCCGCCGGCAAGGTCAGACTGACTATTCCTCCTTTGGAAGCAGCATAAGCGGCTTGTCCAATTTGCCCTTCATAGGCGGCAATACTTGCAGTAGAGATAATGACCCCACGTTCATCCTCCTCCAAAGTATTTAAGGTGATCATTTCGGTGGCAGCTAATCGCATCATATTAAAACTTCCGATGAGATTTATCCGTATTGTTTTTTCGAAGTCGGCTAAAGCCATTGGACCATGTTTCCCCACAATTCGTCCACTACTTGGGATACCGGCACAATTGATTAGCACCCTGGCGATCCCATGGACTTCATTAACTCTTGCAAAAGCAGATCTGGCGCTGTCCTCGTCAGCAACATCACAATCAATAGCCAAACCGTTTATTTCGGATGCCAAGTTTTTTGCTCCTTTAATATTCTTGTCGCAGATGGCAACTTTGGCTCCTGCAGCCGCCAACAATCTTGCTGTAGCTGCTCCCAGGCCGGAAGCTCCTCCGGTGACGATGACTGATATATTAATTAGCTTCATGATAAGAACTTGTTAATTTAATCAAATGTAATCAGCTCTGGTAAACTGGTTTCTGAATATAATTTTAATACCACTTACCCACACCCATGCGGGCTAGAAAAAAGTGACTTTACGTATTGATACCGCCGCATAGGTCAGTCATCAGACTCCAGATGGTGATACCGCAGATGATGATATTTCTACGGTTGTAATGAACAGCTAATCGGCCAATCACCATACCCAAAAAAGTATAGCACAGGGTAAAAGTCAGTCACATCAGCAAACTGATTTCAAAATCAGAGCGTTGTAAATCTGTTTTAATTGGCCGGACCAACAAACTCAGGATCTGCTGGTCAATACAATAGGAAACATTAGCCAACAGGAGAATGCCTGCCACAAACCGGGCCTATCATATTCCAGGTAAGGCAGGTTCAATCATATTCCGAGGCAGACTTATGCTGACGAATATAATGAAACCTGATTAGGAGGGGGTGAAAGTTAAGGACAGTGAAACGGAGTTAACAGCGTTTCACACAGCGTAGCGAAACCACCCAATGCGCAAGGAAGGCGGAGAGCACGGGGAATGAAATTTCACAAACCGATAGCAACGATAGAAGAATACGACGTGCCCGGAGATTAATTTATATCAGATTGTAAATGTTTGACCAAATGAATCAGACAGCTGCAAGGCTGGCATGCATAATTTAAATCATTCAAATAAAAAAGCAACGGAATAAATCAAAATTTAAAAACACGTATTTGTAATTCTCCGTGCGAAATAATGCTGCACTTTTTTATACCGCAAAACTCTCCCCGCATCCGCAAGTCCGGGATGCATTCGGGTTTTCAAAATGAAATCCTTTTCCGGTGAGTCCACCCGAAAACTCCAGGGTGGTATCAAACAGATATAAAAAGCTTTTAAGGTCGGTGACCACTTTGACCCCGTTGTGGGTAAATACCTGATCATTGCTCCGGCTTTCATTGTCGAAGTCCATTTTATAAGACAATCCGGAGCATCCGCCACTGGTCACACTGACCCGGACAAAATAATCCTCATCCAGGTGCTCATTGGTCTTAATTTCCTGGATGCGCTGTTTGGCCGTTTCGGAAACAAAAATCATAAATACAGTAGATTAAGCTTTGGCTGTTTCTAAAGCTTCCAGAACCAAAATCCCATTTTTGTTTTGATAATCTTTGATGGCTGCTTTAATGGCGTCTTCTGCCAATACCGAACAATGGATTTTCACAGGCGGCAAGGCCAGTTCTTCGACGATATCCATATTATCGATTTTCAGGGCATCATCAATAGATTTACCTTTTAGCCATTCTGTGGCCAGCGAAGAGGAAGCGATAGCAGAACCACAACCAAAGGTCTTAAACTTGGCATCCTTAATGGTACCGGTTTCTTCATCGACTTCGATTTGAAGCCGCATGACATCTCCGCATTCTGGAGCGCCGACCAGGCCGGTTCCTACGTTGTTTTTGCTTTTATCTAAAGTCCCTACGTTTCTAGGGTTTTGGAAGTGTTCTAAGACTTTTTCTGAATATGCCATGTTGATTGATTTTTAATTGGTGAGTTTATAAAAACGTTGTTTGTAATTTAACTTTAATGCGGGGACCAACTGACCTGGGTCAGGTCGATACCCTCTTTATACATTTCCCAAATCGGGCTCAGGCTGCGCATATGATTGACTCCATCCTGAATGGATTGAATAGCAATATCAATGTCTTCGTCTGTGGTGAACCTGCCCAGGCTAAATCTTAATGAGGAATGGGCAAGATCGTCACCCAGTCCCAGTGCCACAAGGACATACGAGGGTTCGAGTGAAGCAGAGGTACAGGCAGAACCGGACGATAGGGCCATACGCTGATTAAAGGTCATCATCAATCCCTCTCCTTCTACGTGTTTAAAAGACATATTGGTCACATGAGGCATGCGATGCGATGGATCCCCATTGATATAAACTTCTTCCATAGCTGATTTTAGCGTGGATTCCAGTCGGTCTCTCAATTTGCTAAGACGAGCCATGTCCTGATCCATTTCTTTACGGGCCAATTCGGCAGCTTTGCCAAATCCGACTATACCCGGTACATTAAGGGTGCCGGATCGCATACCCCTTTCATGGCCTCCACCATCCAATTGAGCAGTAACTTTTACACGGGGAGATTTTCTACTGACATATAAAGCGCCGACTCCTTTGGGACCATACATTTTATGTGCAGTAAAAGCCATGAGATGGATTCCCATTTCCCGGGGATTGACATCGATCTTGCCTACGGCCTGAGTGGCATCACTCATAAACAATACCCCGTGTTTAGCGCATATTTCTCCGATTTCCTTCATCGGTTGGATTACCCCGGTTTCATTATTAGCCCACATCACCGATACCAGAATGGTCGTTGGCTTGATGGCTCCTTCGAGGGCTTCCAAATCGATGAGCCCGATATCGTTTACTTTAAGGTATGTAATCTCAGCCCCTTGTTCAGTCAAGTGTTTACAAGTATCCAATACGGCTTTATGTTCTGTGGTGACCGTGATGATATGATTTCCTTTTTTCCGGTACATATCGAATACACCTTTAAGGGCCAGGTTATCTGACTCTGTAGCTCCGGAAGTGAAGATAATCTCTTTAGAATCTGCATGGATCAAAGCGGCAATTTGTTCCCGCGCATAATCCACGGCTTCTTCCGCCTCCCACCCATAAGGATGACTGCGGCTGGCTGCATTCCCAAACTTTTCAAAAAAGTAAGGGACCATAGTTTCTACCACCCGCGGATCACAAGGCGTGGTGGCGTTGTTATCGAGATATACTTTTTTCATTAATAATTACTTATAAATATAAAATTCAATCAAACGTTATTTGGACTTTGTCTAATTAAGAACAAAATTACATTCAAATGGATTAAAAAACAGGTTTTATTTTAAAAAAACTTTGCTATTTTTTTCCTAAACTGATAATAATCAATAAATTACTGGTTTAACCGAAATAAATATGAAAACCACAATCACTTTGCTTCTCCTCAGTTTTAGCCTCTGGTCCTTTGGTCAGTTGCAGGTCGTGGACCTGAGGGTAGAACAATTAATCAACCCAATTGGATTAGATATAGCTAAGCCAAATTTCAGTTGGAAATTGGTCAGTTCCCAAAAGAATACCATGCAGGCCAATTACGAAATTACAGTCGCTTCTGCACCTGATTTTAACAAGAAGAGTCTGTTGTGGAATACCAAGGTCAGTACCGACCAATCCAATTATATTCCTTATGCCGGGCCTATCCTGGTCTCCAATATGAGATATTATTGGAAAGTAACGGTTTCAGATAACCACGCTAATTCCGCCATGAGCGTTTTAGGGTCATATTTTCATACTGGACTGATGAATTCCAATGAATGGACTGCCTCCTGGATATCGCCACCACCTTCCGCTGATTCAGTGAGCCGTCCCAGCCCAATCTTACGCAGGGCATTCCAACTTAAAAAGGACATCCATTCCGCTACCCTATTCATTTCCGCCAGGGGATTATATGAGGCCATGATCAATGGGCAAAGGGTAGGGCAGGATTACCTTACCCCGGGATGGACGGCCTACCAGTCGCGAATCCAATACCAGGCATACGATGTTACCAACCTATTGATAAAAGGAGATAATGCGATGGGTGCGACCCTTGGCGATGGCTGGTATCGTGGGGAAATTGGTTTCACCAGGAGCAATAATTTATACGGCAAAGAACTGAGCCTGATCGCTCAGCTCCTGGTCACTTTTAAAGATGGTACCATGGCAACGATCCAATCAGATAAGGACTGGCAGGGAGCAATCGGACCGATCGTCTCCTCTGAAATCTATCATGGAGAAGTTTATGATGCCAGAAAAGAATTGACAGGTTGGTCAAAAGCAGGTTATGCCACTAACAGCTGGGCACCGGTTCAGGTAAAAGACTTCCCCAAAATCCTTATCTCTACCTATAATGAACCAGTGCGGAAAAGGGAGCGCATTAAAGCAGTCAAATTTATAGTTACTCCCAAAGGCGAACAGGTAATCGACTTTGGTCAAAATATGGTAGGTTGGGTAGAAGTCAAAGCTCAGGGTCCGGCAGGTACCCGACTTGAAATTCTGCATGCAGAAGTGTTGGATAAATTTGGAAATTTTTACATTGAAAACCTTAGACGCGCTAAACAATCCAATGAATATATTCTTAAAGGAAATGGCCAGGAAATTTTTGAGCCTCATTTTACTTTCCAGGGTTTCCGATATATAAAGTTGATCGGTTTCCCGTCTAAAGTCAACCTGGAGGATTTTACCGGCATCGCGTTATATTCTGACATGGAGCTCACCGGACAATTTGAATGCTCCAACCCCCTGATCAATCAATTGCAACATAACATTCAGTGGGGACAACGCGGCAATTTTGTAGATGTGCCTACGGATTGCCCTCAGCGCGATGAACGATTGGGTTGGACAGGAGATGCACAGGCTTTTGCGAGAACCGCCGCATTCAATTTTGGGGTACAAAATTTTTTTAGCAAATGGTTGCAGGATGTAGCTGCTGATCAGAGACCAAACGGTGCAGTACCCTTTGTGGTGCCTAATGTTCTGGGTCCCAATGCCGTAGCTTCAGCAGGCTGGGCGGATGCAGCTACCATCATACCCTGGAATATGTTTTTGTTGTATGGTGATACCACTTTGCTCAAACGGCAATATCCCAGTATGAAAAAATGGGTCAAATATATGACAGACAGCAGCCGACAGCATTTGTGGAACAAAGGTTTTCACTTCGGTGACTGGTTGTTTTACAGCCTGGGCAATGATACCGATGGACGGTCGGCGGTGACCGATAAATACCTTATTGCCCAATGTTTTTATGCTTATTCAACTCAACTGATGGTCAATGCTTCAGGGGTATTGGGTTTAAAGGAGGATGAAGTCCAATATCAACGTTTATTGGAGAACATTAAATCCGCTTTTCTCAATGAATATGTCTCGCGGAACGGCCGGTTGACCTCCAGCACCCAAACCGCTTATGTCCTTGCCCTGGAATTTGATATGCTGCCCGAAGGTATCCGGCAGGGTGCTGCTAAAAGATTGGTTGAAAATATTATTGCCTACAACTATCATATTACAACCGGATTTTTAGGAACTCCATATATCTGCCATGTATTGTCCCGGTTTGGCTATACGGACATTGCTTACCGATTATTGTTGCAGGAAACCTATCCGTCGTGGTTGTATCCGGTTAAAATGGGAGCTACCACCATCTGGGAAAGGTGGGATGGAATCAAACCTGACAGTACATTTCAGTCCGCCGGTATGAATTCGTTTAATCATTATGCTTATGGCGCAATAGGAGATTGGATGTACCGGGTAGCATGTGGCCTCGAAGCCGAATTGGCAGGATATAAAAAAAGTATTATCCAGCCCAGATTGTCGGATTCCCTTCAATATGCCAAAGCTTCAACGATCACTCCTTTTGGTAAAATCGCCTCGGGATGGAAAAAAGAAAATGGGTTTACCTCGTATGAAATTGAGATTCCGGCCAATACCAACGCAACCGTGATCCTCCCGGTCAGTGATGCGGGTAAGATCACCCTGGATGAGTCACCCATAACTTCCCAAAATGGCCTCAAATTAATGGAACCGGTTTCGGGCATGGTAAGCTTTACCATTGGTTCGGGGATTTATAAGTTTAAGGTTATGGAAGTGAAATAGAAT
>JAWXBI010000103.1:0-4356 GCA_034439915.1 Saprospiraceae bacterium
CAATCCGATGATTCGGATCAACACTTACACCTGGAATGGGGTGACTGACAGTTCCACAGTTCAGCTATGAGGATATAAGGTTAAGGGCTGTAGCCACTGAAACTTCTCCGTGTTCAATCCTACATACGCCCCTTTTTCACTTTGTTTACTTTTGCCTTCTTATATGCCTAAATTCATTTCCTTTAAAAAGGGATCCTCCAGCGTTTTATTCTGGTCCATCATCTCTGCTGCTTTTATCGGTCCTGGCACCGTCACGACCTGCACCAAGGCCGGAGCACAGTTTGGATATGCCTTATTATGGGCTTTGACATTTTCCGCTATAGCCACCATTTTTTTACAAGAGATAACCGCGCGTATAAGTATGGCTACCGGTAAAAACCTCGGGGAAATCATTGCCATAAAATTTCAACAACGCCAGGGAATTGGATTGCCCAAAATTTTATTCTTAGGGGTTGCCTTTGGCTGCGCCGCCTATCAATCGGGAAATATTCTGGGTGCAGTGGCTGGGCTGAGACTGGTGGCCCCTGTTCCCAGTTATATATTCACGCTGGCGGTAATAGGCATTTGTTACGGATTGCTGGTAAAAGGCAGTATAAAACAAATCGCCCATATCATGGGGTTCCTCGTTTTGATCATGGGTTGTGTGTTTTCTTATGTATGCTTTCAAATGGATATTTCTTTAAAAGATTTATTAAAAGGAGCGTTTTTACCGACTGTACCACCATCCAGTGGCAGCTTGATCATCGGCCTTGTCGGTACTACTATCGTGCCTTATAATTTATTCCTTGGCTCGGGTATCGGAAAAGAACAATCCCTGAAAGAAATGCGGTTTGGTATCGGCATTGCGGTAGCTATCGGAGGGTTGATCAGTATGGCTATCATGTTGGGCGGCACCGGTGTACAAGGCACCTATTCTTATCAGGCTGTTTCGGAAGCTATTGCAGCTAAGTCTGGCAAACTGGGCTCACTATTTTTTGCCCTTGGCCTGTTTGCTGCAGGTTTGAGCAGTGCTGTCACTGCACCATTGGCTGCGGCCATTTGCGGGCAATCCTTATTGGGTCAATCCAATCCGGAGAACTGGCAGAAAAATGGAAAATATTTTAAATCAACCTGGTTGGTCATCCTGATTTCCGGTGGGCTTTTTGGACTGTTCAATACACAGCCGATTCCGGCAATTATAGCAGCACAGGGCATCAATGGATTGTTGCTTCCTCTGGTTTGTGTGGCCATTTATCTGGCAATCCGCGATCAAAACCAATTACCGGAACAATTCAGGCACCGTGAGTGGTTGAATCGGGTGTATTTAGCGATCATTTGGGTTACTTGTTTTCTGGGGCTATATAATATTCAGAAAGCCCTGTTGAAAATTGTTCCCATCAATACTTTTACAGAAACCAAGGTGATCTGGATTTCTGCCCTGTTGAGCGCAGCCCTGATCCTCATGCTGCACCAGGATCATACCATCTCAGGAACCAAACCGCCTAATAAAACCGGATAATACCTTCTCCATCCAGCTTTCATTTTTTTGGGTTAAATGTATAAATCGGATTTGATTTCGAGCTGCATTCAAATTAAAACCCGGGTAGGGTTGGTGAAAATAGATATCCCCGTTTAAATGATCGCTGAGAAACCGGATACATTGTTCCGTAGACATGCGTATAATCGAAAAAGGGATCAGTCTCAATTCCCCTTCTGTCAGAAAGCCACGTGATGCATTCAAATAACCTTCAATAAATTTTTGATATGCTTTCCGGTTAAAATCCAAAATTCCTTGCCTGCCGTCTTCTCCAGCGGGATTACAAAGGGTCCTCAACGCATCCCCCGTGTCATATATTATGTAGCCTTGCATCACAGTATCCAGATCGACCATACATATCCCTTTATCTCCTGCATCAAAGAGGATATTGTTCAGTTTGGTATCGTTGTGCACCACGCGGAGGGGCTGATTGGCCTTCAACTGCCTGGTCAAAACATCCTGAGTCAATTCCAATAAAAAGCGGATGTCATCCTTACAATCTTTGGCACGATTAACCCTATCCTCCCCCACCGCCTGATGAAATTGATTGATCCTAAACTCCAAATCATGAAACTGCGGGATCGTATCACGAATCCCTGTGAGTTCCATATCACCCAATAAAACATGAAAATGCCCTATCACTTTCCCTGCCTCATAAGCCTGGTAGGGAGATGATAAGGATTCATAACTATGGGTGTCAGGAATAAATTTCAACATCCTCCAATAATTGCCGTTGACTTCGGCATACGGTGCTCCAGTGCGCGTCGGCACCACTGAAATAAAAGGTTCTTCAGGAAATTTGGAATTGACATGGTCACATACCTGTTGCAGGTTTTCCATCAGGATACCGACATCCTTGAATACGTTATGGTTTATCTTTTGTAATAGATTTTTTTGGCCTTGTCGGTAAACCAGATATGTTTCATTAATCAGCCCGTTGCCGAACCTCAAAGGCTCAGGCACAGGGTCAATATTGAATAAGTCAAGAAGTGGTTCATCCATCATGACCACAGGTCGGATGGATAAGCACCGGAATCAATTAATTTGCTCAGAGAGGCCATGACCGCAGGTTTGTCTTCCGGATAGGTTACCCCAAACCAGGTAGATTCGGAGGGCAACACGTTTACAGAAGCAAGGTCCTTTGCTATCATATAATCAATCAGCGTGGGGATATAATATTCCGATTTGGGATCCATGCCGTTTTCCTCCAGAAATGATTTAAAATGTACATCCATGACCTTAAAATAATTTGGAACGCAGCCCCACATATTCATTGATGCAAAATCTTCATCGTTTAAAGGTTTGGGATCAGCAGATTCGCTGTCATACCTTATTATCCCATCAGGAAACCGTTTAATTTTTGTTCGTTCGTGGACGGCTACCAGGTTGTTGTTTTCATCTACTGAACATATTCCACGATTTACTGTACCATGATCAGACAAGGTGTTTCTCAAATAATATCCTACGGTACAGTAGGACCTGGTATCCGCTGCTTCTAATGGACTTAAAAAATCCGCCAGGGTCTGATACGCCTCTGCGCCATAAAAATCATCCGCATTGATGACGCCGAAGGGCTCGGAGATCACATCCCTGGCTACCCATACGGCATGAGCCGTACCCCAGGGTTTGGTCCGTTCCGGATGGATGGGGATGCCCGGCGGGACCGTAGATAAATCCTGGTTGACAAAATGGTATTCCACTTTTCCATCCAGCTTATGAGCAAATGCCTTCACCATATCCGCTTTAAAACTATCGCGGATAATAAATACGATCTTGCCAAAGCCTGCTGCCAGCGCATCATATAAAGAATAATCAATGATGGCTTCCCCATTTGGTCCAAATTGATCCAATTGTTTAAGTCCGCCGTATCGGCTACCCATACCGGCTGCCAGGATGATAAGAGATGGTTTCATTAATTTATTTATTTTTTAGTTTTATTCATTTGAATAGATATAGGTATCTAAAAAGTCGTTCCTGAATTTTCCTCCCGGGTCAATGGATTTAATCATCTTTATAAAATCGGGCATTTTTTCATACCGGGACGCCAATACGTTTGAAGGAATCGTAAATAATTTACCCCAATGCGGTTTGACCCTGAAAGGTTCAAGTTCCCTTTCAATGATGGGCAATAATTTTTTGACTCCTTCCCAATCCGGCTTCAAGGTAAAATGAATCGATAGACAAGGTTGTTGAAAACAAGGGCTCATCCAAAAAGAATCTGCGGCGATAGTCCTGATCTCTGAAATCAATAAAAGGGGATAGATTTTTTCCTTTTGTTTTTCAATGGCCAGCATCGCTTCCAGGCCATTTTCAAACGGAACAAAATATTCCGCTTGCAATTCTTCACCACTGCTTGGAGTGAACCCCATCTTAAAATGGGGCATACGTTCATACCATGGACCATCTATACCCAGTTGTTCAGTACAATTTTCAGCACCTAAGGCTACGATGGGATGGAGGTTTTTCGTCGCTGCTTTGGCTCCATAAAACTCTTTGGAACTGACTTCGCCGGCCTGACCCGATTTGGATTTTATCCAGACCTGGCTGACTTCATTATTTAACCAGTCCGTAAATAAACTTACACTGTAACCAGAGGAAAGTATGGCTACAAAATTATTTTTTAATTCTTCCAACGGCAGATTCTGGTATACCCTTTGCCGCATGGGAAATGATTTTTGAATGGCTAATTTCAGGCTGGAGATCACCCCCAATCCGCCCAGGCCGACTACTCCCCCATTAAACCAATCATCGGTCTGACCTGGTAACACATCAATCACATCCCCATCCCCTTTGATCAACTCAAACGACCGCACCGCTGTGGAAAGGTTGCCGTTTTTCAC
>JAWXBI010000104.1:0-30990 GCA_034439915.1 Saprospiraceae bacterium
CAATGAAGAATGATCAATGAAGATCCGAAGCATCGGATGAAGAATGAACAATGAACAATGAAGAATGAACAATGAAGAATGAGCAATGAACAATGATCAATGAACAATGGGCTTGAAAGGGCGAAGAGACGAAAAAATTTATTTTATGAACGAATGAAGTTTAGAAAACTTTTTATTATTGGTTTGAATTTAATAATTGCTTTTGCTATATGTGGTCAACAAGCTATTTCCAATACCATTGGAATGGAGTTTGTTCAGGTTCCGGCAGGAGAATTTGTGATGGGTAAATTTGAACCTACGGTTTCCAGAATGGTTGCTTGGGGATCAAATGAACCAGTAAATGAAGGAGTTTATCAGGAGGGATTAAAATTGGCAAGAAAAGATGCCTTGCCAGGATTTAAAGTAATTATTTCAATGCCATTTTTTATAGGAAAATATGAAGTTACCCAAGCACAGTGGCGTCAAGTCATGGGATTCAATCCTTCTTATTTTCAACAAGCGAAAGTTTCGGATAGCGCGGATCTTCATCCCGTCGAAAATGTGAATTGGAAAACTGTTTCCAGGTTTATTAAAAAATTAAATAAACTAGAAAAAGGTAAAGCACATTATCGTTTACCGACGGAACGGGAATGGGAATATGCAGCACGTGCTGGAAAGACGGATGATATCAGTTGGGCTGAGATTCAGGCAACAGCGGTTATTGCAATGAAATCAACATCTGAAGTAGGTGAAAAAAAGCCTAATGCCTGGGGCCTATTCGATATGCTGGGTAATGTCTGGGAATGGGTAAATGATTTTTATAATGAAAAAATATTCGCTGATGCCATTCCCTCGAATTCTGGTAAACAACATGTATTAAAAGGTGGTCCATTTTATGGGGATGTAAAAAACGCAACCTATATGACCCATGCCGGCGGGCCAGGCAGTGGATATGATGCGGGATTCAGGCTGATCAAAGAAGATACCGCAAATGAAAAATAAGTCTGCCAGGGTTTTTATATGCTGTCTATGGTCGGTGCTCAGTGTAGTGGCTGCAACTGCCCAGTTGCCGGCGGGATTTAAGTCCCTGTGGAACGGCAAAAATCTCAAAGGATGGCACCTCAGCAGGTCCAGTCACCAGGGCACTACTGCGGATTTTAAATTGGAAAACGGTATCCTCGTCGCAGGGCAAAATCCTTTTGGCCAGGGGGGTGTGTTGCTCACCGATAAGGAGTATAAAGATTTTGAATTCTATTTGGAGGTTAAAATAGATTCCTTTACCAATGGGGGAATATTTCTCCGGTCCAATGAAGGGGGGGCAGCTTATCAAATCGAGCTTGCCTTGCCTGGTGGTTGTGGAGATTTAATTGGCGAACGCATTGGAATAAGTGTGCCGGGACGGGCTGCAACAAGGGATTTGGTTTGGAAAAAAGAGGATTGGAATTCATTCCGCATCCGGATGACCGGTGATGTCCCGAACATATCGGTTTGGATCAATGACCGACTGATGTATGAAGTCCGGCAAACAAAAAATGATTTTATAGCGCAGTCCACCTCAGGTAAGATTGGTTTGCAATGCCATTGGACTTCTTTATATTCAACAGCTGCCCAGTCCGAGTTGATGCCATTGGATTCCTGGCGGCCCGGCGCGGTTCAACGGTTTAGGAATATCGGGATAAAAAAATTATAAAATAAACGATGGAAAGAACATGAGGATCCTTGATGATATCCAAAATCCTGCAGGTCATCCTGAAATCCAAAGACCATCTTATATTTGATTGGTAAAACATTTTACCCCTGGTTGTAATTACCTCCTTACATCGGATCGGCGGTAAAACTCAGATAAGGACTTATGAAAGTGAACAATTTTTTGTACCGGCACACGGCCTGGTACTTTTTGTTATTTTTTATTGTAGTCTTAAGGGCATTCTGGCTCAGCTATTATTCCCATTTACACGATCAGCCGGACTTCAGGAATCATACCCATGGGTTGGCCATGTCCCTTTGGTGTCTATTGCTGATTACCCAGGCTTACCTGATTCGCCGGCAGCGGTATCAATTACACCGGGTGTTGGGTAAGTGGTCCTATGTGTTGATGCCGGTTCTCCTTATTCTGACCTTTAACCTCATCCATTCCCGCCTGAAACCTGAAGGCATCTTGTCGACCATGGACCTGGTATCGATGGCTCATATGGTCAATGGCGCCCTGGCCTGACGGCAATTTATGCGCTCGCCATCTATCACTGTAAAAGACCATTGATTCACGCGCGGTATATGATTTGTACCATATTTCCATTATTTACTCCGCTTACGGACCGGTTGATCTATAGGAATTTCAGGTTTTTAATACAGTATGCACCAACGATTGAAGGTAATCCTGTTGTACCGGCTATTGGTTTTTTAATGGCTGATCTCCTGGTAAGGTAATAGTAATTAACAAAGATGGATATATTCACTTTTAGATCTGTTATATATATGTTTCCAATTGTTACATATATCCTAATTTTTTAAAAAAAGTCTTTGATTTTTTGGTCGAGTTGTTAAAAAGGTTGTAAATTTTTACAATTTTATATGGATAAATACTTTAAGTCGAACATTTTATTGTTGAATATTTATTTTATATAACATTTAATAGACATAGTTTAGTTAGGGCACCGATGAAGTCCAGAATAGTCCGGATGAAGCGCATTTCAGCTTAGGCTAAATTTCAAGTTTTAATTGCTTCAACTCTTGTTGAGTTTAAGTTGTTCAACTGAAACAGATTTGCCAACATCTTCTGCCCATTGACACTTTTGAGCACTTATAGGATAGCGTATGTTTTTTACTTCTGCTGTTCGTTTAATTTAAATTTATAGAATTGACCAAGTTCATTGTTCAAACTTAATCAAAGTCCTTTTTATTCTGTTCAGCTATATAGGTATCCAGCGCTTTTTTTCCAAATTGTTTAAAGACTACCGGAGTAACTATCATATCCAATAACGTTGAACTGACTAAACCTCCTAAAATTACGGTGGCTACAGGGTATAAAATTTCCTTGCCGGAAGCAGTGGCATCTAAAGTAAGCGGTATTAATGCCAGTGCAGCTACCAGGGCAGTCATTAATACCGGTACTAATCTTTCCAATGAACCTCTTATGATCATTTTGTCTCCGAACACCTCCCCTTCGTGTTGTACTAAATGTATATAATGACTTATCATCATGATGCCATTTCTTGAAGCTATACCTGTCAGCGTAATAAACCCAACCAGGGTGGCAATTGAGAATACACCTCCTGTTAACATTACAGCTACCACACTTCCGATGAGTGCCAGTGGAATATTGAGCATAATCTGCAAGACAATTCTGCTGCTTTTGAAATGACTATACAGCACTAAGAAGATACCGGTTATAGAGAATATGCTGAGAATCGTAATTAATTTTGAAGCTGATTGCTGACTTTCAAATTGTCCGGCCCATTGTAAATAATAACCTTCTTCCAATTTCAATTCATTTTTGACTTTTTCCTGCATCTCTTTAACAGTACTTCCCAAATCCCTACCTTGTACATTAGCTGAAACAACAATTCTGCGTTGAGTATTTTCATGATTAACACTGCTGATACTGTTTTCCAGTTCCACTTTTGCAATTTGTTGTAAGGGTATCAATGAACCATCCGGGGTAACAATCTGGGTGTTTTTTATCGCATCCATATTTTTCCGGGTGCTATCATCAGACCGCAACACGATATCAAAGGTTTTTTGGCCATCCAGAATCTGGCTAATTACTTTGCCATTGTAAAATACTTCAATATCTTCTGCCACCTTACCTGCCTGCAACCCGTATCGCTGCAAGGCATTACGGTCAATCTTCACCATCAGTTGCGGGACCATTACCTGGTTTTCTACCTGTACATCTACAGCACCGGGTACAGTGCTGATGATAGTTCGTACCTTTTCGGCAGAGGAACGAAGTGTTGTCAAATCATTTCCAAAAATCTTTATCGCTATTTGTGCCCTTACGCCACTGAGTAAATGGTCGAGCCGGTGAGAAATGGGTTGGCCAATATTGATCGTCACCCCTTTCAGTACCGACAAATTAGTACGTATATCAGCGAGTACCTTTTCTTTTTTCCTCCCACCGGGTTTTAATGTTACATCAATTTCAGAATAGCTCGGTGGTTCAGCATGTTCGTCTAATTCAGCCCTTCCTGTTCGCCGGGAAGTAAGGGCTACTTCCGGTACTTTTAATATTTGTTTCTCCGCTATTGTACCCAATTTATTTGATTCGTCCAGCGATGTTCCTGCAGGAGCCAGTACATTTATCGTGTAACTTCCTTCATTGAAGGGTGGTAAAAATTCTGTACCAAAAAAAGGAATTACAGCAATTGATCCAATAATTAATGCAATAGCAACACCAATAATTGTCTTCGGCCGATTTAATCCCCAATGGAGTAATTTTTTATCCTGCTTTTTTAACCATTTGACTAATGGGCTGTCAGCCTCGTGCGCTGCATCCTCAGCAACTTCTTTTTTCTTTCGCCAAAAAGCCAGGTTAATATGAGCAAGATGTTTCTTTTTACCCAACAAATAACTACACAATACTGGTGTGAGTGTTAATGAAACAACCAATGATGCAACGATGGAAGTAATGTAGGCAATACCCAATGGTGCAAAGATTCTTCCTTCTATTCCCTGTAAATAAAATAAGGGAATAAAAACCAGTACAACTATGATGGTAGCATATACAATAGAGTTTCTTACTTCACTGCTTGCTTCATAAATAACTTTCAGCAAGGGTTTAGGAAATTCACTTACCCAGTTTTCTTTCATCCGCCTATACACATTCTCTACATCCACAATAGCATCGTCCACTAATTCGCCAATGGCTATAGCAAGCCCGCCCAATGTAAGTGTGTTGATGGAAATATCAAACATTTTAAAAACAATGGCGCTGATGATAAGCGATAGAGGTATTGCAGTAAGTGTTATCGCCGTTGTTCTGAAATTTAACAGGAACAGGAACAGGATGATGATAATTAAAATAAAACCATCCCGAAGCGCTTCTTCTACATTGCTGAGTGAAGCAGCAATAAAACTTTTCTGCTGAAACACATCTGTATTGATATGAATATTTTTTGGTAGTGATGTTTTTATATCTTCAATAGCCGTTAATATATCATCGGTAAGGGTTATCGTACTGGCGCCGGGTTGTTTTTCAATACTCAGTATCACCGCCGGTTTTCCGTTAAATGAACCATCGCCTCTTTTGACGGGCCCTCCGAATTTTACTTCGGCTACTTGTTGCAAAAGTACAGGGGTGCCGCTGATGTTGGCAACAACCGTATTTTTCAAATCTTCCAGTGTATTGGCACGGCCTATGTTTCGTATCAATACTTCCGAACCTTTGTTGTCAATAAAACCACCGGTAGTGTTAAGGTTGGTCAGTTGTAATGCGTTATCAACATCATTGATGGATAAATTATATTGCCGCAACTTGTCTGATGAAATCAACACCTGATATTGTAAACGTTCACCGCCAATAGGGATCACCTGGCTGACCCCTTTTACGCTCAATAATCTTCTGCGAATTGTAAAGTCAGCCAACGTTCTCAACTCTGCAGGAGATGCAGTATCACTGGTTACAGCTATCATCATGATCTGTCCCATGATGGAACTGATAGGTCCCATTTGTGGTGTAATACCGTTTGGCAATTGTATGCTCTGAATTTTTTCTGCTGTCAGTTGCCTGGCCCGGTAAACATCTGTATTCCAGTCAAACTCAACAAACACCATTCCTAATCCTGGTGATGCGACAGAACGAACTACTTCCACTCCCGGCGAACCATTCAACTGTGTTTCTACCGGCAAGTTCACCTGCGTTTCAATTTCTTCGGGAGCCATACCATTGGCCTCCAGAAAAATGGTTACCCTTGGCCGGTTCAAATCAGGCAACACATCAACCGGCAATTTGACCAAAGTAAATACACCATATACCATTATCAAAGCGGCTAATGAAACTATCAGTAACCGGTTACTAAGTGAAAATAGAATGAGTTTATTTAGCATTGTTTTAATTTATGTTTTTCAATCTCCAATTAATTAGCAATTAGCAATTAGCAATTGACAAGTGAGTACAATTTGACGTAATAATTTTAAACCTTCGGACAACTGCCTATTGCCCATTGCCAATTACCCATTGCTAATACTTCTCTGGATTCTGCATCATATGATTCAAGAGCTTACCTATTTCTTCATTTCTTAGGGCTAATCTTTGTTTATCGATTTCTTCAAGATACTTACAGGCAAAGGCAAAATCAATCCAGACATTTGTTTCAGAATTCTCTGCATCACAATCGGCGAGTTTAGATAAAAAATGTGCAGGATAAATTTTCTTACGATAAGTTTCTGCAAGGTTTACGCATACGCTTCTCGATGACCTTGGTACATGGTCAGTTAACGAATATTTTTCTTCTTTTGGAAAACGTTTAGACAATTCAAAGATATCCATCGCCTGCTCAAAAGCTTTTTGATAAACCTTTGTTTGCTTTACAATAATAGCAGCCATCGGATAGGTGTATGGTTGACTTGGATGGTTATCCATACGTTACGGTTTAATCATGATGTCGAATTTTATTTTTACTTTTTCCCATGCCATGGAGACTACACCCATATTGCCCTTATTATCTTCAATAAAATATTGAAGCCGCTCTACTTTTTTAAGTAGTCTTATAGGTTTAACTTTTATTCTTACCACATCTTCTTTCTCCAAATAGTCATCGGTTAAATGTTGGTCCCAGTTTTTATTGATGATAATGGTCCATTCGTTTTTACCTGGAATGGTGAAGAGCGCATATTTGCCTTTTGGTATGGCCTTGCCTGCTAGCGTAAAATCTTTATCAATTTCTAATTTGGTGGCATAGTGTGCCCCGGTTACCCACACCTCATCGTAAGGTACCAATCCCCCCCAAATGGTCCTTCCCCTTACCCCAGGTGAATGATAATTGATCGTAATATTGGCCTGTCCAATTTTACCCACTGCAGCAGACTTTATACTTCTTTTGCTGGTATCACCTATTGCATTGGGATTGTAGCAAACTTCCGCTGCTTTCTTCTCTTGCTGTGCTTGCACCATATTTACAGTACTACACACCACAAGGAGAACAAAAAATATTTTATCGAATTGCATACGGATTAATTTACCTGCTAAATAAAATTTTATAATTAAAAAGCGTGTCTTTGAGCAGACATTTTTACTGAAAATATTAATGCCCTTCGTGGCCGCCTTCTTTTGCATCATGACCTTCGGTTGCTTTTTTTATTTCGTCCACCGTTCCTTCGTTCACATCCATCACGAAATCTACGGTATGCACCTGAGCATTGCTTTGAAATTGAATCCAGCCGCGATAAATGCCAGGTTTTTTGAACGTAGTATGCAAATCAAATTTGCCACTGCTGACATCGGGATGTACATGCAGGTATTCTTTGTCATTTAAACTAACCACCACCATGTGGGCTTTGGCTCCCAGATAATTTTCCAAAGTATTTACATCTATGGCTTTGCCATTTTGAGTAAGCTCCCCGGCAATATGCATTGGTGCGCCGGTTATTAATTTTCCACCAGTAGCTTGCAGGGAAACCGTGAAATCGGCTGAAGTACCAATAAGTTTGTTAGCAGAGTAGGTAACAAGCCCTTTTGTTGTACCGCTTACATTTATAGCTATTTTCTCTACCTGGTGGTCACCGCCACTAGGCAAGTAATCAGCAAACAGCGTGTAATCTCCACCATTTACAAAACGTGTTTCATGATGACCAGGACCGATGGAATAGCTCTTGGATTTTTCCAATACTGTTATTTTGTAGGAGCCATCAGCCTGGTATTCGGGATGGATATGTTCAAAATAACTGAGGTCGTTACTTACTACAATTAAATGGATTTTCTTTTCGTGCTGCACATCCAGTGCCACCGCTTCACTTTCTTGGCCTATAACTTTTGGAGTAAAATTCAATACACCCGCTTTACCAGCTTCTAGCTGACCGGGGGTAGAAGTATATTCCATTTTGTAACTCAATCCATTATCAGTACCATCATAATGTTCGAGTTTCATACCGCATACCGGGCAATTACCTTCTTTATCATATGTTTTTCCGTTTTCACAATTCATCGGACAGCGATATTGATGGGCATGTTCGCCGGTAGTATGTGCAATAGATTCTGTATCGGTTGATTTATTTGTGGATGCATTGTTATTGCAAGCGGATAAAAATACAATAGTGATAAAGGCGATAATAGCCGTGGTGAATTTTAAAATCTGTTTCATGTTTTATTCTTTTTAGTGATGATTTAATTATGGTTATGCCCATTGGGGCCTTCATTTGGTTTAATTGCCATGACCTTTTTCAAATCCATATTACAGGTAGGACATTTACCGCCTTTATCATACGTTTTATCTCTTTCACATTTCATAGGACATTGGTATTGATCTGTATCAACGGATGTAACACTGGCTTTTAAGTTCATATTACACACTGGACATTTGCCTGGTTTAACATACGTTTTATCACCTTCACATTTCATAGGACATCGATAAACGGTATCGGCAATTGTTTTACTGGTTTTAGATTTTGTACTCGTTGATTGGGCATTAAGAGCAGTGAAATAAAATACTGCTAATGCCATGAATAGAATGCACTTTATTTGCTTCATAGTATTGATTTTGATTTTTAAATATTTATTGATTCAGATAGATCATTTTCATTTGGTAAACATTTGAGACCACTACTCTTTCGCCATCTTCTGCACCCTTACTTACCACAGTATATTTATTATTATTCTGGCCTGTAACTATAAAATTGATACGGTATTGTTCGGCTTTGTTTTTTATAAAAATGGCTGGTTTGCCATTCACATCGGTTATAGCGTCGTTGGGTAACACGACTTGCCGCATGGATTCATTTCCAGTCATCCGTACATTAATGTTTTCTCCAATTTTGAATTGGCCATTTGGATTGATGATTTCAAAAACCACGTTCTGTGATTGATTGCCGGTATTTACAGTTTGTGCCGTGTTTATCATTTTTAACTTGTAAACCAGCGTATCATGGAGAGCAACAACACTGAAGGAAGTAGCTGTTTTCATTTTAGCAACATCAGCAGTAAATACCTGTGCTTCTGCAAATACCTTGTTCAGATTGGTCACTTCAAAAAGGGTTTCGCCAATATTTACCACGGCACCGATGGAATAGTTGAATAGACCAACTACGCCACTGATCGGAGAAGTAAGTGTTACCAATTTTGTATTTCCGACATTGCTGCCACTATTGGCATCAAACAATTCTTTGTTGCTTTTTGCATTGTCGTATCTTGCTTTGGCTTCAGTTACATCTTTTTTAGCAGCGATATCTTCAATCGTTTTTAATCTTTCATATTGTGCTTTGGCGGCCTCATATTCCCCATTCACAATATTTTTTTGAGAAAGGATACTGATTTGAGTACCGGCATCTACCTGTTGCTCAACTATTGCCAGCAGCTGGCCACGGATTACCTGCTGACCGGGATTTACTTTCAGTGAAACAATTTTACCTGTTTGTGGCGATTGAATCACAGCCCTTCCCTGAGGTGCAGCGGCAACAGTCCCCAATAAAATGGTTGATTGATTAAAATCACCGGTACTGATTTTTTCCGTTAGGATATTAAACAGGAATTGTGTTTCTTTTTCTATAATAAAGTCCGTAGATAAACCTGCGCTTTTTGAAGCTCCGTTTCCGTGATCTTCTCCATCATGGGCAGACATGGTATTGTAATTTGCGGTTGGCAATAGGCAAAAAAGTAAAATCACAGTTGCAGTTATGCTCCTGTTTCCCTTATTGTTTAAAAAATACATTACTATTGCTCCAAGCAGTAAACCTATTACTCCGAAAAACCAATTGCTGCGGTACCAGGGAGAATCGACTGCAGGTTTAACTTCAGCTACTGCCAGTTCTTTTCCTGTTTCAATATTATTTATCTGTATTAAATCAGCCCCCAGAGTGCCACTGATATGAGCTAATAAATTGTATACTTTCTTTTCAGGAAATGTTGCTTTGAGCTGATAGATACCTTTCTCGAGCAAAATTGCTGTTACATTGATCGTTGAGTTTCCAACAACAGATATTTTTATATCGGCCGTATCCAGCGGTTTGTTGTTATTGTATTCACTTATAAAAAGTTTTAGCACTGCTTCTTTCCCGGGAATAATAAGATCGTACTTAATCAACAATTCATATTTATCAGAAAATGCCTCAGAAGAGAAATAGCTAATAGGGGCGGTCGATGATTTTTTACCAACATTATGTTCTTCACCCTCATGAGCAAAAGTAAAAACTGGTAGACACCATAAAATAATCAATATTCGTCTCATAATTGGCCCATTAAGTATTGATAATTGATAACATTCAGGTTAAGATATCTTATGGCTTCAAGGTATTTCTGATACATGCCATAAGCTTCATTGCTATTGCGTAACAGACTGATATAATCAAGCTCTCCGCTGGTAAATAAGCGTTGTGAAGTCATTATAACTTCCTTTGCTCTGGGCAGGCCCGTTTGTTGATAATATTGCACAGATTGCCAACTGGCTTGTATTTCACCACTCGTTGTGAGTGCTTGCAGAGACAATTCCTGATGCAGCCCTTCATGTTTGTTTTGTAAAACCTGCTGTTCTGTTTTGGCAGCATTGATATTGCTGTTGTACTGTCCAAACCACAAAGGGAGAGAAATGCCAAAACGGAATCGGTTACTCCAGACCGTTTCTTTTTCACCTTGGTTAAAATAACCAAAAGCTAAACCTGGCAATGCTTTACTTTTTTGCAGGGCAATATTTTGCTTGGCATTTAATTGTTGCTGTTGTAATAAGTGTAAAGAAGGATTAGAAATCAATGCCGTTGTTTCCGCTAGCAGGTATGATTGTTGGCTGCTAACAGAAACGGTTATAGGCTGCACTATAAAATCATCTTTCAAGCCGGTGTGCCATTGCAGTTGTGCCTTTGCCGATTTTGCTCTGGTAATGGCCTGTAAATATTGATTGTGAATTTCGCCATATTGCGTGTCTGCAAAAGTTTGTTGCAGATAGTCTATCTGCCCTGCGTTGAACTGGCGGATAGCAGCTAATTTTATTTTTTCATAAGAGGTATCCTGAATATATAATTGTTTAACCAACGAATCAGTAAACTGTATTTCCAGGTACAATACTTTTACTCTGTACTTTAGCTCTGCTTCTGTTATACGCTTTTCCTGTTGAGCAATTATAATTTGTCCCTTTTGTAAGCGGTACTGATGGGTATATACTGAAGGGAATTCAATAGACTGTGTAATACTCCCTGTATAAAAATTACCCGTGGGGCTTTCCCAGAAAAACTCCGGGTTAGGTAAATTTATGGCAGACTTCAGCAATTGCTGTTGCTGCACTACCTGTAAGGAAGCGGCATTGATATTCTTGTTGTTTGCCAGGGTTTTAGAGATGGCTTCTGCCTCTGTAAGGACAGGTTGTGCAATAGCCCATATAGCCGCTGAAAGTATAAACCCAGTAAGTATATTCCTGAACATGAAAGATTGATTATGGTAAACGTATTAGTCCACTTTGCAACAAACAAAATGATTTAATGCTGAAGCAGAAACTGCTTCATTTAATTTACACGAATCAAATCTGGAAACTCTGTATAGCTATGCGTATATCAGGAGGTGGAGGATGAAGATACCGGGCTGTATATTTTTGAGGAGGTAATGGTACCGTGTTTGAAATATCCGTACTAAAAAATGTATAAAAGAATGCTTCCAGCGCCGGCAAATTCATATTTATTGGGGCAGTCAGACTTTTATCCAATTGGATAAACTGTAAAACATCATCAGTACAACAATCATCTTTTTTGGAAGCATCCTTATCGTGGTGGTTAGCATCAGCGTGATTATGTTGATGCTTTTTCGGTTCATGATCGTGATGGTGAGTCTTGTCATGTGCATCAACATGACCTGAACCTTCTTTATTTTCTTTATGAGGGATACTGTTGTACCCCATATCCAAACCAAGAGAACACGCAAAACCCAATACTATGTTCAAGGAGAACATGACCAACAAGGAAATTGCTTTAATCTTTATGGATGTCGATATTTTCATTCTGACTGCTGCAAAAATAAGGATATTACTGTAATAAAACCAAAAAATGCGGCACGCAAAGGTACATCCTGCTGTTTCTCAAAATGTTACATAATTATGAGAAAGAGTTACAGAACTTTGTTGATAAACCGCTATTGTTCAGTTGATTTGAGATTTTAAGGATTCAACAAACCTAACAGAAACTTTGAAAACGGTCCCATGTCTGACTCCAGCCGGAAAATAGACCTGATCGGAGACGTCTTCCCAATGCAACAAATCTATTGATCGCACTGCTCCATATTGATGATCCCTGTATTTGTCAAAATAGACATACCAGTATTTTTTAATTTTAATTGCCGTGGGACCTTCTGCCCAATATTCTCCGGTTATGGGTTTTGAAGGCAACGTATAGGGTCCGGTAAGTTCATAGGAAATTGCTGTTCTTATATTTTTTTGAGGAGGATCTGATGTTTCGTCTTTTAAAAACATCACATACTTATTATCTACCGGGACAATGGTGGCATCAATTACATTAAATCCATGATCATAGAGTAGGGCGGTTTTGGAGAAATGAATAAAATCCGAGGTAGTCGTATAATACATGCGGTGATTATACTTATTCTCTTTATTGCTTTCAGTTAATGGGAAACGGCCGGGTATAGTAGTGGCCCAATAAATCATATACGTTTTATTTTTCGGATCGTAGGTGATTTCAGGGGCCCAGCAATTTCTTGCCTCCGCCTCCTGTTCCATAACGGGGAGGTATTGTTGATTTGTCCAATGGATAAGATCTTTGGACGATGCATATCCTATCCCTTTTTCATTCCAACTCACGGTCCACACCATTTGAAAGGTCCCTTTTTTATCCTGGATGATGCAGGGATCTCGCATGAGTTTATCCTTACCCGTTACAGGGATTAAAAAAGATTGATCATTGTTTAGGCTGGTCCACTGCAATCCGTCTTTACTGGTGGCCAGATGTAAACCATCTTCACCATTTCCTTTAAAATAGCTGAAAAGATAGACGGGTTTTTGACTCCATAAACCGTCTGTTATGAAGATTAAAAATGGAATGATTCGGACCATCTGACAAAATTTATGGACCAGGATACTTAGTAATGAGTTCATATGCACTTATTGCTGGATCAAAACTTCATTAAATTGAATGACAGGCTCAATATCCGTGTAATGAACCATATCACCCTGCAGTTCGGCGGCATTCGGGGTAAAGGCAGCGATAAAATCATCCAATGAATCAAATAAAAAATGGCACATGGCGATATACGGTATTTTCAGGCCGGGCATCACCGTTCCGATACCTTTTTCAACGGACACCCCCTTATATCCGGGGTGCTTGCTCAACAATTCCATGGACCTTGGCATATGGATTTGCACATAATATTGAAAATCAAATTTTGAATTGGGAAGGTTGGGGTAGAGGATGCTGATTCTGGTCATAAATTCGTCTATATATTCTAAAGTGTACCGGAAAGGTAATTATATCATATTGATTTTTGAGGCCTACTTACTCTATGAAATTTTGAGCTTTGATAAGGTTTTCAAGAATTCGATGTTTAAGTTTCCCGCCCTGTTAATTTTTACTACTTAGTTTAAAAGGCGATCCGGATCAAATGAGCCGTGAATAGGTTGAACAATTTCGGACAAGATTTTATCCAAACTCAAAACCTTTTTTTCTTTCCTGATCATTTTTAAAAATGATTTAGTATAATTTTCTAATACCACGAATAGCAATACATTGCTGAATTCACAATATTCAATGTTATACTGACAGGGGTGATCAAAAGTCAACAAAAAATCCCTGATCTCCCGTTCAGTGATTTTGAAGATGTTTGCCTCTGTTTTGGCAAGTGTTTCGTTATCGCATTTAGGAACCGACTGACTGAAAACAACAAGATCCTTGAAGTTTCAATAAATTTAAACGAAAAGTAATTTTTTCATTTCATTCAACATTCCGGCACATTCACCGATATATTCATTGCCAATCCACCCTCTGCCGTCTCCTTATATTTATCATTCATATCCAAGGCCGTTTCCCACATGGTTTTGATCACCGCATCCAAAGATACCTTGGCCTGGTCCGGGTTGCTTTCCATGGCGATATGGGCAGCGGTGATGGCTTTGATTGCGCCCATCGTATTTCGTTCGATACAGGGTATCTGAACTAAACCCCCGATGGGATCACAGGTAAGCCCCAGGTGGTGTTCCATGGCGATCTCTGCTGCCATCAATACCTGTTTATAGTCCCCGCCTATACACAAAGTCAACGCTCCGGCCGCCATAGCCGACGAAACTCCTATCTCAGCCTGGCATCCGCCCATAGCCGCGCTGATGGTAGCTCCCTTTTTAAATATACTGCCCAACTCTCCCGCTGTCAGCAAAAAGCGGATGATGTCTTCTTCTTTTTTCTCCGGGCCAAAACAAAGATGATACAAGAGTACTGCAGGGATCACACCTGCAGCTCCGTTGGTAGGTGCAGTGACCACCCGGCCAAAAGAAGCATTGACTTCATTGACCGCAAGGGCAAAACACGATATCCATTTATTGATCGACTCAAAATCATGGCGGCTGCTACGGATCGCTTTTACCCATTCTTCGGGGTTATGATATTCCAATCCGGGTGAAATCAATTTTTTACTTATGGTCGCCGCTCTTCTGGTGACCTGCAATCCTCCGGGCAGGAAGCCCTCTGTATGACACCCCTGATAAGCGCAATCCAACATCACACGGTAAATCCCAAGTAGTCCCTGTTTGATTTCTTCCGCAGACTTCCATTTCAACTCATTCTGCCAAACGACTTCATCGATTTGGAGTGCACTGTTGCGGCAATAGGCTTCCAGATCTGCGCTGACCTGGATAGGATAAGGTAGTTGTATGTCAGAGAGATCACCACTTTCCGCTTCTTTAATGACAAAACCCCCGCCAATAGAAAAATATTCAGCGCTATAATTTTTTCCATCCTCTATTGCGGCAGTACAACGCATTCCATTGGGATGAAAAGGCAGGTTTTCTTTAACATTGAATATTAAATCCTGAGCCGGATTAAAGGGAATGGAACGTTGACCACCCGGTTTGATGTAATTAGATTGCCGGATGGTTTTAATGATTTCCTGAATTGATGTTTCCGGTATACTCACCGGATCATAGCCACTCAGACCCAACAACACCGCAATATCCGTACCGTGCCCAAGTCCGGTCTTGGCCAATGGACCGTAAAGATCAACCCGAATGGAAACCACCTTTTCGAGTAGTTGGTTCTCCATCAGTTCGTTTACAAACCTCTGGGCTGCTCTCCAGGGGCCCATCGTATGGGAACTGCTAGGCCCTATACCAATCTTGAAAATATCAAAAACCGAGATCCTTTCCATCAGGGCTTCAGGGGTAATACATTTCCATTCATCAAACAAGCGACGACCACCCCGTTTTCATAAATCAATGCATTGGGATTGAATCCCAGCATTAAAGCATTGTTTTTGTTTTCATGAGGCCCAAGGATCTGAAGTAAGTTTGTTTCCCGGATCTCTGTGGGCGGTGTTTCTTCCAATCGTACTTCAGTGTATCCCTGACGGAGCAGTTCCACCTGATTGATTTTATGGAGACGTTTGTAGTTTTTCAACAAAACCGGATATGTTTTGCCTGCAACCATTTTTTTACCGGTGCCATCCCATTCTTTATAACCCTTGAATACCGATAAGTCACCCATGTCGGCGATGTAAGCCTTGCCGGTTGTTTCAGCAACGTTTAAGGAAATATCACTCCGGTATTCCATATTATTCAGGGTTAAGACGACATTGCGAATCACCAGGTCGTTGAGCCGGTTTTTATTTTCCGGGATGGACCAGTAGTCGCTTATATTATTTTGATAATAGGAGTTATCTGCTATAGCCTGAAGACACATCAGGATCGCCCCAAAATTTACCTTTCGTAAAAATTGTTTTTCCGGATCATTATCATAGGCTCCGGTTTCGATAAGTATAGTACTGGTACCCCATTTTTGAATATTATCCCCAAATGCCCTGGGCTCAAATTCATCATCGTATCTTCCAACCCCATTGGGAATCACCGATTGTAAGGCCAGTTGCATTTTTGCTATTAACAACATCGCCCTGGCCCGGATAGCATTAATCTCTTTCTCCACATTATACGCAGGTGCCAGCAAAGAAATAGACGCCGGTCTTTTTAAATCTCCGGCGGTATAATATTTACTTTGATCATGAAGATTAAACCCAAAGTCGGGTTGTAAGCTATCGCGGATCGATTTGAGTAGCCTGGCTTCGGGGCTTTGCAGAAAAAGTGCATCCCGGTTGATATCTATCTGCTGTGCATTACGGCGGACAAATAATTCTGCCCCGTCAGGGTTGAGCATGGGAATAAAATATAAACTACATTCTTCCAATAGGTTGGGTGTTAACCCGTTTTCTATTCCACCGCGTTTGAGATAGTTGAATATATCCAACAGGGCCATGGTAGCGGTGGATTCGTCTCCATGCATCTGACTCCATAATAATACTTTTTTATTTCCTTTACCAATACGAACCAGATATATGGGTTTGCCCAAAAATGATTTTCCAACCGGTTTAACTTCGAAACGTGGATCCTCACTAAGTTTGAGAATAAGCCCTTCAATATCCTGGAGTTTGAATTTTTTTGTCGTGATGGACGGCTCCTGGTATTCCCGGTGCAGGTTGAAAAAGTCAGGAGGACCAGGTTGAGCAGATATTGAAGCCCCCAAAATGGTGGACAGAAGGGAAACAAAGAGGACTATTTTCATGGTACGGGCTTGATCTCCAAAAATAGGAAAGAGGCCGGAGAGTGCCGGAGATTATTCATATCGGTAAAACCAGTAATGTTTAAAATCCGACTTTAGTTAAAGTCAACCATTTCCAATTATTTTGCCGCGATTACAAAATCCAAGATACCTTTTTTAACGTAGGTATTAACAATCTAAAGCGCCTTACTTTGTCTACGAATAATCGATTTGCTACCGTATTTATACTGGGTATTTTACTTTTTTTTACCTCTAATTCCTTTGCTCAGGCCGTTTTCCAGATTACCGGTAAATTGGCGGACACCAATTCCGGTCAGGCCTGCCAATATGCCCAGGTTTCTATTGCTGGCTTGACTCATATTAACACCCTGAGTGACGAAAACGGTGCGTTTGTATTGAAACAAGTGCCTGTCGGTAAACATCAGATCAGAATCAATAGCCTCGGATTTACCCCCATTCTCAAAGAGGTCGAAATCAATGGAGACCTGGTATTGAACCTACAACTTGAATCAAGCCCCATCGATCTCAAAGAGGTGACGGTGGAGTCGGGTAAAAATCATACCCAGAGTTCTTCTTTTATCGGGTTGGACAAACAACTTCGTCCGGTCAACTCTGCCCAGGATTTACTCCAGCTGGTGCCAGGACTGTTTATTGCCCAACATGCCGGGGGGGGAAAGGCTGAACAAATATTCCTCCGCGGTTTTGATAATGACCATGGCACTGATTTTTATATCGCTATTGATGGCATGCCGGTCAATATGGTTTCTCACGCACATGGTCAGGGCTACGCCGACTTCCATTTTGTAATTCCGGAGACCATTGACCGATTGGCCGTATTTAAAGGTCCATATACTACCCGTTTCGGCGATTTTTCCACTTCCGGTACAGGAGAATTTACTACCAAAAACGGCCTGGACCAGTCCATGGTTAAGGCTGAGGTTGGAATGTTTAACACTTACCGCACCCTGGGGATGGTCAACCTGATTTCACCTGCTAAGACAGCTGGAGAGCAGCAGGCGTATGTGGCAGCTGAATACGTATATACCGATTCTTATTTTGATAAAAAACAAAACTTCAACCGGTATAATATTTTTGGAAAATATTATGGAAAAGTAAGCCCGCGGAGTTATCTCCAGGCATCTGCTTCTGCCTTTGATGCGGACTGGAGTGGTTCGGGACAAATACCCCAGCGTGCTGTTGATCTCGGTATCATTTCAAGGTATGGTCAGATTGATTCTTTTGAGGGAGGAGCGACCAGCAGGATAAACCTCAACGCCATCCTTTCGACCTATACTCCGGGCAATGGAGTGCTCAAAAACCAGGTGTATTATACCAAATATGATTTTAATCTGTTTTCCAATTTTACTTTTTTCTTAAATGACCCGGTGCGTGGCGATGAAATCCAACAGATTGATAACAGGTCCATCATTGGTTATCATGGTTCATTTCAAAAAGAATCCAAACTTGGAAGTAAAAGCCTGAACAGCAATTTTGGCCTGTCTACCCGGCACGATTTTGCCCGCATTTCCCTGTTGCATACCGCAAGAAGAGTTGAATTGGAGACCGTCGTTACCGGTAAATTGCATCAAGCCAATGTGAGTGGGTACGCCGATTTTAACCTGGAATTATCATCAAAATGGATGTTGAATGCAGGCAGCCGCCTGGATGTATTCTCTTTTGATTTTGATGAAGCAGGGACCGCAGGCAGGCTCAATCGCTCCCTGGCAAGGGTCAGCCCCAAACTTAATTTGTTTTATCAGGCAAATCCGAATGCCCGATATTTTATAAAATCTGGCATTGGTTTCCACTCCAATGATGCGCGGTCCATCGTACTGGGTCAGACTGATAATAGTCTGCCTAAAGCTTATGGGTATGAGACTGGTACAGAATTGAAGTTGGGTTCCCGTGCGTTGTTGCAAGCCGCTGTTTGGGCTTTACATTCTCAAAGTGAACTGGTTTATGTGGGTGATGAAGGGGTGGTGGAGACTTCCGGTCCTACCAAAAGAATGGGGCTTGATTTTGGATTAAGGTATCAGATGTTGTCCCGGTTATTTATCGATGCAGACTTCAATTATAACCACGGAAGGCTGATAGGTGAACCAAAAGGTCAAAATTATATTCCCCTGGCTCCGCGGGTTACGAGTACCGGTGGAATTCAGTATAAACAGGACCGCGGTATAAATGCCAGTTTACGGTACAGAATATTGGATAAAAGACCTGCCAACGAAGACAACTCCACAGTAGCCGAGGGATATACCGTATTGGACGCGGCGGTCATGTACATCACTAAACGCCTCGATTTTGGTATTACGGTTGAAAACCTCCTGGATACGGAATGGAACCAGGCGCAATTTGATACAACAAGCAGGTTATTTAATGAAAACCAGGAAGTGACCGAATTACATTTTACACCGGGTACCCCATTCTTTCTCAAAGGCAGTGTGATTTTTAAGTTTTGAACTAATCCGAATAAAGTCTTGCCGTTAACCAGGTCGTTTACCGAAGATGTGCATCCAGACCTTTTGAAAAACTGATTATCTTGTCAGAAGGTTGTTTGTACCTTAAAATCTTCAATCGAACCCTGGTCATGCCTTCTTTAATCATCATCGGAAATCCAGCTGCAGGCAGGGGCAAGACCATTAGATACTGGCCCAAACTGGAGGCTGCCCTTCGCAATAAAGGTTGGACGTTTGATATACGGTGGACCAAGGAGAAGGGGGAAGCCAGGGTTATGGCTGCCAAGGCTGTATCCGAAAATCCGGATTTAATCGTGAGTTATGGTGGAGATGGTACAGCCCATGAGGTCATCAATGGTATCATGGACAACAAACTGCTTGCGACTCAGGTGGTATTTACCGTTTATCCCATCGGGACAGGAAACGATTGGGCGAGATACTGGAAAATACCCAAAAAGCTCACTTCCTGGATTGAGATGGTGGACCAAGGCAAAATATACGACCATGATCTGGGTCAAATAGAACTGCTCGATCCGCAAGGCAGACCACACTTGCATGTATTTAATAATGTTGCCGGTGCCGCATATGATGCCCATGTTGCCGACTATATTGAGTCCAAAAAGAAAAAAATGAGTGGGGGTGGGTTACAATATCTGTGGTTTATTTTTCGGTGTTTATTTTCTTATCAACTTCAGCCAAGCAGGTTGACCTGGCCCGAGGGAAGGGTAGAAGACCATTTTTATACTATTAATATAGGCATGTGTCCATTCTCGGGTGGTGGGTTACACCTGGTTCCGCATGCCAATCCCAATCAGGGAATGCTGGCCGTGACCGCAGTCAGGCCGCTACCCAGATGGAAAGTCATTCTGCTCACCCCATTGTTTTATTCCGGCACCATTCTCAGACATCCCAAAGTGTTGCATTTTAAGACTCCTGACCTCCTTATGGAGCCGGGTAGCCCGGATGAAAATGTTAAATTAGAGGCTGAGGGGGAGTACCTCGGTAACTTACCTGCCCGGCTCTCCGTCTTATTAAAAGCGCTTAAAATCTGTGCGCCATGAAACTATTTTAAGATAAATTAGCTTTTATTAATACAAATTATATTGAGAAAATGAAAAAATCAATAACACTCTTATCCGTTATATTATCATTCGCTCTTTCTGCCAACAGCCAGGTTATGGAAGCTTCGAAGGTCATGAGCAAAGGCCAGCAAAGCACCCTTACCTTGGAAATTCCTGATGTTTCCGCTGATTATGCTGAAGAAGTCTATAAAGATTTTATCAAAGATTTTAAGGGTAAAACCAAAAAAGATAGGAAAACCAATGAATGGTTTAGTGATGATGCGAAAGTTGCCAGCATTGCCAATGGCGCCCCTATCGATATCTATTCCAAAGTCGAATCCTCCGGAAATAAAGCCATTATCAATATGTGGGTTGATCTGGGTTCAGGATATATCAATTCCAATACCTATCCAACGGAATTTACTGAAGCTGGAAAACTGCTTGAACGGTTTGCAGAAACGGTGAAGATCAGGCAGGCAGAAGATGAATTGGCCCTGGTCGAAAAAGACCTGAAGAAATTGGACTCGGATATGAAAAAACTTAAGAAGGACAACGAAGATTATCATAAAGAGATTGAAAAAAGTAACCAGAAGATCAAAGACGCCGAAAACAGTATTATGAAAAACGAAGAGGACCAAAAAAACCAACAGTCCGCCATTGAAGCCCAGGCCGGAAAAGTCGAAGAGGCTAAGATAAAAGTTAATAACCTGAAGAAAAACTAAGCTGGTTTTTTATTAAATACTTCAAACCGGTAAGGCATCTTATTTTTTTCATCCGGAAGAAAAGACTCGGATGAAATGAGTTCCCATTTATTCCGGTCCACTCGTGGGAAATAAGCATCCGCTCCGTCAACCTTACATTCAACCGTCGTGAGGTACAACCTATCCCATAGATCGACAGTCGATTGGTAGAGTTGTGCACCACCGATTATAAAAGCTTCCGTTTCACCATGATCAGCTGCTATATTTAAAGCCTCCTCCACGGAATGGGCAATGAGGCATCCGGTGCTGAGATAATATGCATTTCGGGTAATGACGATATTGATGCGGTTTGACAAGGGTTTCCCTATGCTTTCGTACGTTTGCCTGCCCATAATAATATGATGGGGTGTTGTTGTTTTTCTGAAGTATTTTAGGTCGGCCGGCAGATACCAGGGGATCTGACCGTTAGCCCCAATGACCGAATCCGGATTCATAGCGACTATACAGGATATCTCCATAATTTTTCCGTTCAGGGCTTCGCAGCTATCGTGTTTTTATGAATGAGGTCCTGCTCTAACGTTCTTTTTTCCAGCCACAACCTGGAAGAATCTATATACCCGTTGATGTACTTTTCCATCAGTAAAGAAGCAACCGGAGCAGCGAACGTGGAGCCGAAACCCGAATTTTCAACGATCACGGCAATGGCTATTTTAGGATTGACCTTGGGTGCGAATGCACAGAAAACAGAATGATCATCGCCATGAGGATTTTGAGCAGTACCCGTCTTCCCACAAACTTCAATTCCTTTTAATTGAGCGACTCTGGCGGTACCACTCAATACAGCGCGCTCCATACCATCGATTACGATTTCAAAATGTTTAGCGTCAATGTTGATTTTATGTTTTTCTGCAAATTTGTTTTGAGGGACAAGTTTGTGATCCTTGATCACCCCTTTGTAAAAGTGAGGGGTATACCAAAATCCCCGGTTGGCAATTCCAGCGCACAAATTAGCCATCTGGGCTGTGGTCAACTGGATAACGCCCTGTCCTATGCCTATTGAAATTTCATAAGCTGCCTTCCAGGTAGAATCCCTGAATAAGCGGTAATAATGCCTTTTGTAATAAGCATCCGTGGGAATAGTGCCGGTCAACTCATTAAAATAATCCAGTCCCAATACTTTTCCAAGTCCAAACTGGGTCATATACCCGGCAAATTCATCCAACCCTTTCGCAGGTTTGTCAGCGCCGTATTTATTGATTATATCCTGGATTTTTTGATAAAAGTAGACATTGCAGGAATGCCCTATCGCTTCCTGGACATTGGGTATTTGGTGGTGGACGTGACTGCATTTGTACACCCTGCCCAGGGTATAGGTACCGGGGCAATAGGTACCCTTGTTGGGATCTATAACCCCCATCTGCATTCCGGCCAGGGCAACTACCGTTTTGAAAATAGAGCCGGGAGGATATTGGGCCTGTACGGTCCGGTCAAATAGCGGTTTTAAGGTGTCTTGTACCAGGGCAGTGTAATATTTTCCCCGGTCCCGGTCTACGGTCAATAGATTAGGGTCATAGGTGGGGGCACTGATGAGGCAGAGTATTTCACCGGTAGAAGGTTCGATCGCGACTACCGATCCCCGTTTATTCTGCATCAGTTTTTCGCCATATTCCTGAAGGTCTGCGTCGATGGAAACCATTAATTCATCTCCACTCTGGGCAACCGAATCCAGAGCGCCATTCTGATAAGAGCCTACCGTGACACCGAGGTTGTCTTTTAATAAATATTTATAGCCTTTTACCCCTTTAAGCTGGGACTCGTAAGCCCTTTCAATCCCATTGGATCCCCGGTAATCACCCCGTTCATACAGGCCTCCGGATTTTTCAATTTCGGCAGGGTCTACTTCGCTGATGTACCCCATGGCATGGGCGGCAATGGGCCTTGGATAACCCCGGATATAACGAAGTTGGGCAGAAAAACCAGGGAATTCGTGCATCATTTCCTGGAATCCGGCAAACTGATCGACCGGCACCCGTTTGATAAAAGGAAATGGTTTGCTTTTGGAAAACTGTTTATTGGACCAGTCTTTATTGAGTTCGGTGATAAAAGTGGTTTTATCAATCCCCAACAACCGGCAAAACCGGGCCGTATCCATATTTTTATCAACTTTCCGGAAAACCGCCTCGATATCATACACCGGATTATTGTACACGATCAGATTTCCTTTACGGTCATAGATGGCGCCTCGCGCGGGATAACTCACCGCTTTCTCCAGGGCAGCATATTTAGCTTTGTTTTTGATGTCCTTGTCCATAAACTGGATATAAAAGGACTGAAAAAGCAACAAACCTCCCAGAATCAAGATGGCAGCCTGTATGATTAAGGTGGTATTGTGCTTCATTTGGGATCAAATATAAACATATAAAGAAGCACCAAAAGTATGGACATGATAAAACTGAATATAGTTTTAACCAATATGGTGCCAATCAATGATGGAGTAAAGACTTCCATGGAAAAGTAAAAAAAGAGATAAGCAAAGAGCATGACGCTCGCGTAGGTCACAAACCAATTGAGTCCCAGATGAAATTTACTAGGTATAGGCACCCGGTTATACCCCCCCCTGGGTTCAATATATTTTAAGATGAATGGTCGGATGAAAGCGATAAAGGTCGCTGCACTGGCATGGACACCCGGTGAATCATAAAACCAATCCACCCCCAATCCAATAAAAAAGCCTCCAACGACTAGTAGCCATTTGGGCGATTGGACCGGGACCAGCATGATCCAAAGAGGAATGATCATAATCGAAATAAAGTTGAACGAACCCCAGTTGAGGTGCACTTGTTTTAATACCAGTACCTGAAAACAGAAGAGAAAAAATAAACGAAGACCATTTCTAAACCAGATTGAGTTCATTTCAGGTTATTTAGAGTGGTCAAACTGTCAATTTCATTTTTATGCAGGTCATTCACCACATATACAAAATTGGTCCTGGACAGGTCATTAAACAACCTGACTTCAATAATATAAAAATTTTCACCGGGCTCGACTAAGGCATTGACAATCTCTCCGATGGGGTGGCCGATGGGGAAGTGCGAAAAACTACTCGTCACCAGCGTATCACCTACCTTGACATCTGCATGTTTGGGTATGGCTTCCACATTTAAAATTGTTGGAGAGGTCCCTGTCCACACGAGGTTGCCACGGGTCATGGTCCTTTTAATCATGGCGCTCACCCTGGAATTCGAATTTAGAATAGACATTACGGAGGAATAGTGGTTACCGGCATGGGTCACAAATCCGACAATTCCGAGTGGTTCGATTACGGTAGCATACTTAAACACCCCGTCGGCGCTGCCTTTATCGATAGTCATCATATTGTTTCTAAGTTCCACCGAATTGTTGATGACCTGGGCAGGGTGGAGTACAAAGCGTTGACGGTAGACCGTATCTCTTATGCTGTCCAGGGCATCGGGGGTATGAGACCGCAGGTTATCGATTTTCGCTTTCAGCGAGGCATTTTCTTCCGCAAGTTGTAGGTTGACCTCCTGGAGTCCAAAATATTTTTTTATCCGGCTGGCCCGATCAAATAAACCACCGCTGATGATACTGGAAGAATTTAGAAAAATTTCCCGCTGATTAGCATTTCTGCTGACAATAAATCTGATACTGATGAATTCGAAGATCAGAAACAAAAAAACGAAAGCGTACCGGTAAAAAAAAGCAAACAGGTTTTGCATATTCCGGCCTCAAAGATCAGACACTTTTCCGGTCAATCAAAAAAGAATAACGGTCTGAATTTTTTAAAGCCAAGCCAGTGCCGCGAACTACGGCCCTCAGCGGATCATCCACTACCCGGACAGCTAATTTTGTTTTTGCGGATATCCGCTTATCCAGTCCCCGGAGCAAAGCCCCGCCACCAGTAAGATAAAGTCCGTTTTTGTATATATCTGCTGCCAATTCGGGAGGTGTGGATTCCAGCGCTTTGAGGATGGCATCTTCAATCTTGGCGATCGATTTATCCAATGCGGTGGCAATCTCGGTATGGCCGATAGTGATTTGTTTGGGAATTCCGGTCATCAGGTCTCTTCCATTGACCGGGTAATCATCGGGCGCATTTTCGAGTTGTTTCAAAGCCGAACCGACGTTTATTTTTAATTGTTCGGCGGTTCTTTCGCCAATGAGGATATTGTGGGCACGTTTCATGTATTCCATAATATCATAATTAAATTCGTCCCCGGCAGTACGGATGGATTGATCGGTGACTATACCGGACATCGCGATAACCGCGATTTCGGTAGTGCCCCCGCCGATATCGATAATGATATGACCAACCGGTTCTTCTACATCCAGTCCGATACCCAAAGCCGCGGCCATAGGCTCATGGATGAGATAAGTTTCTTTGGAATCGACGTGGTCTGCAGAGTCAAATACCGCCCTTTTCTCCACCTCAGTGATTCCGGAAGGAATGCAGATCACCATTTTGAGATGGGTAAAAAAGCTCCGTTTGGTGCCGATCATATTGATCAATCCCTCGATCAGTTTCTCTGCTGCCTGAAAATCAGCGATCACCCCATCTTTCAACGGCCGGATTGTTTTGATGTTTTCGTGGGTTTTTTCATGCATTTGCATGGCTCTGGACCCAACTGCAATAGTTTCTCCCGTTTTTCGGTTAATTGCAACAATAGAAGGCTCATCGATCACTATCTGATCGTTTTGCATAATCAGGGTATTGGCAGTCCCGAGGTCAATCGCCAACTCCTGTGAAAAAAAGTTAAACCATTTCATTCCTATATCTTCTCCCGATAATTAACTTAAAAAGCAAAAACTTTGCCTAAAATTTTAACATTTATTAATTCACAGGATTGAAACGCAAAGGAAGCAAATATATTAGAATTCCAGCCGGAGATAATAAATTTATTTTCAAAGTTTTACCCAATTTACGAGATCATGACCAGGGTAAGGTCTTTTTCCTGAAAATATTTGTTTGCCAGGTCTAAAATGGCGCTTGAATCGACATTTTCCAGTCCGACAAGTAATTTTTTAAAGGTATCTATCCCGCCTTCGAGGGATAATGCCCTCACCAATTCTGAATAGGCGAAGGCATTTTCAAAATAATTGAGGAAACTTCCTTTGAGATAATGTTTTACGGTTTCAAGTTCCCGGGCCGGAACGGGTTGTTCCTGGAGGCGTTTGATCTCTTTTTTAATCTGGTTGAGGGCCAGTTCACTCCGGGATTTATCCACCTCAGTGGAAATAAGGAAATAACCACCGAAAAGAAAAGTATCCAGGCTGGAATAAATATGGTAGGTGAGCCCTTTTTTCTCCCGTAGGTTTTGCATCAAACGGGACCCATAATATCCTCCAAGCAGGGTATTTAACATAAACATAGGTTCAAAGTCCGGATGGTCCCGTTTAAACATCCTTCTACCCAGGCGAATGGAAGATTGAACAGAAGCTTCTAAGGTGATCTTTTGTTTAGAGGGAGCGGGAGCGGATTCAATTAAAATCTTAGGAACCGGTTTCGATGGAGCAAGTATCATGGAACCCAATGCTTCTGCGATCAGCTCCTGGGTTTGATCAGAAAAATTACCGGATAGAAAGATCCGGCAACCCGTCATGGAATAATTTTTACGGTAATGGCTAAACAAGTCATCCCGGGTAATCTGGTCTATGGTTTCCGGTGTACTATTGTATCCATAGGGATGTTGGGTCCCAAAGAGGTTTTCCGTAAAATGCCGATATGCCACTACATCACCCCGGGACTGATCGCTGCGCAATTTTTCTTTCTGCTGCCGTTTATACAGATTCAATTCCGACTTTGGAAATCGCGGAGCGGTGAGCATATCTACCAGGAGAGACAAGGTTTGGGGAAGGTATTTTTCGAGTGCAAAAAGTTTTATCCCGCAGGTATCAATATAAAAGTCGAGGTTGACCGATGACCCCCAGTAATCAAAACCGTCAGCAAGCCGGGTAGCCGATTTGCGCTGGGTGCCTCCTTTGAATAACTGCAACGTTGCAGTGGCTAACCCTATCTTTTCTTCAAAAGGCCTGCCCGCTGCGAAACTCAACTCCAGCTTTAATGCCTTTACATTACCCCTTCGGATCGGATAAAACTCAGCTCCATTGGGTAAATCGATTTTATAGATTTCCGGAAGGGGAGAGGTGTAAGCGTGTCTGCGAGGTAAAAGGGCCATGAATAATCGGGACAAAAATAGGATAATATGAATGGAAGTGGGATTGTTTACCTCTTTTGGCTTTTTTCGTACATTTTCGTACATTTTCATAGCCAATTTGAAAATGACCTTTATACTGAGATTTTCGGTTTTATGTTGGAGAAAATCCTGAGCTAAAACCAGCACATCCCAGGTGGCGTGAATTGGCCCTTAAATCAGGAAAATCACGGAAACGGACAATTCGCGGAGCCCAATTATCCGTATTGGTTCGGATAATGCACTCGGGATTACTTATTTTTGCACCGAAATTTTAAAATTAGCTCCTCCAATGAAATTTAGTGTATCCTCTGCCGAATTGCTCAAACACATCCAGATTGCCTCCGGTGCAATCGGTACCAACTCCGTCCTCCCGATTCTCGAGGATTTTTTATTTCAGGTTAAAGACAAGATACTCACCATTGCCGCTACGGACCTGGAAACTTCGGTGAAAACAGAGATGGAAATCAAATCAGATCAAAATGGCTCGATCGCCATTCCCGCTAAAATCCTCATGGATACACTCAAATCATTGCCAGAACAACCGGTTTCATTTTCGGTCGACCCGACTAACAATAGTATTGAAATTACTTCGAGTTATGGACGTTACCGCCTGGCAGGTGAAAACCCCGGTGATTTCCCCAGTTTCCCATCAACCTCAGCTAATGATACGGTCAAAGTCAGTTCGGGTATCCTACATGAGGCATTCAACAAGACCTTATTCGCCACCAGCGGTGATGAATTGAGGCTGGCTATGACTGGTATATTGGTACAATTGGATTTCAACAAAATTGTCTTTGTTTCAACGGATGCGCATAAACTGGTAAAATTTATCTTTCAAGGCATATCCAATGATGTGGCTACTCAGTTTATTTTACCCAAAAAAACTTGTGCCCTCCTTAAAAATGTACTGCCTCCGGATACTGAAGTAGAGATCTCTTTTAATAAATCCAATGCGTTTTTTGCTTTCGGAAATACCCTGCTGGCCTGCCGGTTGATCGATGCCAAATACCCGGACTATAACTCGGTAATACCGATCGACAACCCCAATGTACTCACGGTAAACAGGGCCCAGTTGCTTCAATCCCTGAGACGCATTGCAATCTATGCCAATAAAACCACCAATCAGGTAGCCCTGCATGTGGATGAAGGCAGTCTTACCATATCCTCTCAGGACCTTGATTTTTCCAATGAAGCTACCGAACAACTGGCCTGTACGTTTAAGGGCAGTCCGATGTCCATTGCATTTAACGGTAAATTCCTGATTGAAATGCTGAGTGTGATGAGCACCGACGAGGTGTCTATCTGGATGTCGACCCCCAACCGGGCTGGAATAGTTACCCCGGCCGAAGAACAGAAAGGACAAGACCTGATCATGCTGATCATGCCGGTCCTGATCAATCAGGCACATTAAGCGTGTCTATACCCGTGAGAAGTTGAAAATAGGGCTCTTCTTCGGTTCCTTCAATCCGGTTCATACCGGGCATATGATCATTGCAAATTATATGGCCCACCGGACAGATCTGGATCAGGTATGGTTTGTAGTATCCCCTTTAAATCCTTTAAAACCCGCTTCTACCCTGGCCAATGATTACGACAGGCTTCATTTGGTCCGTCTGGCCATAGCCGATAATCCCAGGTTGCGGGCTTCCCCGGTTGAATTTTCATTACCCAAACCATCGTATACCATTGACACCCTGACCTACCTGAGGGAAAAACACCAGGAGCACGACTTTATCCTGATCATGGGTGGTGATAATCTCAATACCCTCCATAAATGGAAAAATTATGAAAAATTGCTGGAGCTGTATTGGGTTTATATCTACAAAAGGCCGTTATACGAACTCGGTCAATTCAAGGACCATCCTCATGTCCGCCTGGTGGAGGCACCTTTGCTGGATATTTCAGCCACGTACATCAGGGATAGCATCCGTAAAGGGTTTAATATTCAATACCTGGTCCCTGAACCTGTTTATAACTATCTGCTCGGATCAAGTATGTACAAATAGTTTAAGATTTCTTGATTTCGGGGGTGACTTTCCAGCAGGCGGAGACACTATACTAAGGTGAGGGTGATCACGCTTAATTCAAAAATACCCTTTCATCAATCCCTATAATTGGATTGTCAGAGTAAATGAGGCTTTGGCAATCTTTTTTTATTCATATCGGATAGGTTCGTTGAGGCGGGCGGCTTTTTTTGCCGGCAAAACCGATGCTGCGAATCCAATCCCAATTACCGTAATACCCACAATTATAAAATCGAATACCCTTAAATTTAAAGGATACCGGTCCACTAAAAATCCTTCCGGAATTGGCACCAGTCCAAATTCTAATTGCAGAAAATAGAATACAACGGAAACTATAAAACCCAGGATGATGCCCAGTCCGGTAATCCATAGTCCGGTTGCCACAAATATTCCCGATACCGTAGGATCCTTCATCCCCATGGATTTGAGTACCATGATGTCTTTTTTCTTTTCAAGGACGATCATCCACAACGCACCAACAATATTAAAAGCCACGAGGATCAGGACAAAGCTCAGGATAGCATAGGAAACCCATTTTTCTATCTTCATCAGTTTGTAAAAAGCGGCATCCTGTTGGTACCGGTCCTGGACCAGGAAACCCGGTCCGAGAATTTTTTTGATTTCACGGATCGTCTGTTTTTTAAGATCATATTGATCCAGTTGGATCTCATACCCCGTGATGTTCCCACCTTTACCGACCAGTTCCTGCATAAATTCCAGGTCCACGAATACATATCGATTGTCATAATCCTGTTGGATACTGAATATACCTGCAGGCCTCACCGATCTTTTTTTAAATGGGTTCATCAGCCCGCCTTGAGGATTGGGCATGAATATGGACAGGTTGGCAAAAGGATCATCTATACTGATCGCTAATTTATTTCGGATCCCCTGGCCGACGATAGCCTGAAAACCCTGAGGTGACCTGAGTGCAAACTCACCTTGTTCTATTTTATCCACCAGGTTGGTCTGGTAATAAAAATGGGTATCTACGCCCTTTAAAGTGGCAAAATCCTTGATTTCTTTATACTCGAGTAAAGCAGTTTCTTCCAGGTAAGAGGACACCGATCGGATATTTTGAACCTCCATCAAACCCTGAAAGACAGAATCGTGGTATTCAAAGGATTTACCCTGCTCCAGCGTAATTTTCAGGTCGGCGTTGAATGAATTAAACAAGCCCTTGATCAGGTCCTCAAAACCATTTAATACAGACATGACCAGGATCAATGCGGCAGTTCCCACACCAATACCGGCAATCGACACCCCTGAAATGATGTTGATAGCCTGAGTAGACTTTTTGCCAAACAAATAGCGGGATGAAAAAGGAAATATCAGCTTCAATGGCACAAAGGTCTGAATAAAAGGGGGAAATCCGTAGCGGCGCAATTTATTCGCCGAAGTTTGAGGCAGTAGCAGAAATTAAAAAATTAAAGAATGAAGGAATGAAGGGGGTAGCGTCGAATTTATTCGCCGTAGTGTGAGGCAAAACACGAAGCCTGTAGCGGCGCAATTTATTCGCTGTAGCCCGAGGCAGTAACGGAAATTAAAAAATTAATGGATGAAAGGGCATAGGGCATAGGGGATAGGGGATAGGGCATAGGGCATAGGGGATAGGGGATAGGGCATAGGGGATAGGGCATAGGGCATAGGGCATAGGGCATAGG
>JAWXBI010000105.1:0-16462 GCA_034439915.1 Saprospiraceae bacterium
CACTTTTGTTTGGTCTTTTTACTAAAATGAAATGATCCATGCTTTTGCTTGTGGAGCTTATCCCCCGTCCCCTCGCTCCGCTTAGGGGAACACTTTTGTTGGTCTTTTTACTAAAATAAATGATCAAAGCTCTTGCTTGTGGAGCTTATCTAAAGGGAATTACAACTTTAAAATACTACCTCTATTGCGCACCTGCATGCATCAAATTCAATAAATTCAGATTAATCTGTTCCACTACTTTATCTATTTGATTTTCAATTTCTTCATTAGTAAAGCGGAGTACCTTAATCCCATTAGAAATCAAATATTCTGTTCTAATTTTATCCCGTTCGATATTTATTTCATCCATATGACTCTTCCCATCCACCTCAATGCACAACCTGTAACTAAGACTAAAAAAATCTAAAATATAATTAGAGATCGGGTGTTGCCTTCTAAATCGTTGACCCAAAATTTGCTTCCTGTTGATGTGTTCCCACAAGATTAGTTCATGCCTGGTCATTTTTTGATACCGCAAAAGCTTTGCCTTTTCAAAAAGTTGCGGGCTAGCATCCTGGTGCATACCTCCTTTCATTTTTCTCATAGTACTATTACTAAATTACTAAGATATCAACTAACATTTTACGCCATTTCAGGCCACTTGAATACAGGGTTTTTTCTAATAAAAGAACCGATCTTGGTTTTCTCACGATTTCAAGCATATCGGTTCCCCTGAAAGCGGAGCGAGGGGTCAGGGGGGGGAGGATTAAATTTCAGCCAAGCAAGAACTACACAATTACAAGTTTTATTCTATTCTTCTATTCATTCTAAAGAACCGATCTTAGTTTTCTCACGATTTCAAGCATATCGGTTCCCCTGAAAGCGGAGCGAGGGGTCAGGGGGGGAGGATTAAATTTCAGCCAAGCACGAACTACTATACTATAAGTCTATTCTCTTCTTTTATTCATTCTCAAAACCAAAATCACTGTCACCACAAGGAACAAAACCAAAAGGGATAAATAAATAAATCCCTGTCTGACATTGGTTGTTACTACAATTGCTGTTTCCATTTTTTTATACACCGGCACGATCCAGGGAATGACATAAGCCTGTAGCATAGTCAGCAAACTTATAACGAGGAGCATGATAAAACTGTGCCGGACGGTAAACCGGAAGAGTTCCGATTCCTTACCGATCAAACCCACGGCTGCAGCGCCAATGGCAATGGACTGTGGTGAGATCATTTTACCGGTCACCCCACCGGAGGCATTGGCACTCACGGTGATTACCGGATCAATACCAATGGCTTCGGCAGAGGTGGATTGAAGTTTACAAAACAAGGCATTGGAAGAAGTATCCGAACCGGTCAGAAAAACACCCAGCCAACCCAGGATAGGGGAAAAGAAGGGAAACAAGGCACCAGTACTGGCCAAAGCCAAGGCCATGGTGACGGACATGCCTGCATAATTTGCGATAAATGCAAAACCGACAACCGAGGCAACGGTGATGATCGGGAAAAATAATTGTTTCAGTGTTGCCCAAAATTGGATTAACCCTTCCCGGTAAGTTATGCCTATGAGGGGAATGCTAATCAGGCAAGCCAATATAACCGCAGTACCGGGAGCGGAGAGATAATTAAAATCAAAGGGTTTAATCACCAATGGAGTCCCATCGGATTTGAGTATAGCATCATGTAAACCTGGAATTTCAAATTTGAGCATACCCAGACTGTTCAAAGCATCTTTTACTGGTTGCAGTCCCCAGCATACAATAAACAAGGTCATGATGATAAACGGAGACCAGGCCTTGAGTATCTGTCCGGTGGTATACCTGATCCGGGTATCCAGTGTTTGAGGTGGTTCATCTTCAAAGCGCCAGATGGTTTTCGGCTTCCAATATTTTAATAATATCATCAAACAAAGAATGGAGGCAATACCGGCTAACACATCGGGCAACATCGGGCCTAAATAATTGGCAGCAAACCATTGAAAAAAAGCAAATGATACCCCCGATACCAGGATTGCCGGCCATACTTCCCTGGACTTTTTGAAACCCGACATCAATACGACCAGATAAAACGGAAGTACAATCGACAATAAAGGCAAGGTTCTGCCCACCATCTGGGAAATGGCCAGTTCGGGAATATCCGATACACGCGATGCCATAATAATAGGAGTCCCTACCGAACCAAAGGCGACAGGGGCTGTATTGGCAATGAGGCAAATCCCTGCAGCATACAAGGGATTAAAGCCCAAACCCACCAACATTGCTGCCGAAATCGCTACCGGTGCACCAAAACCAGCCGCACCTTCCAGAAAGGCACCAAACGAAAAAGCAATAAGCAAGGCTTGTAGCCGGCGGTCCGGGGTAACTGAAGCCATAAACGTTTTTATGATCTCAAACTGGCCGCTTTTGACCGTAATATTAAAGAGGAATACCGCTGAAATGATGATCCAGCAGATGGGGAACAAGCCATACAAGGCTCCGTGCAATACGGAAGCAAGGGCTAGTTTTACCGGCATGGAATACACCCCCACTGCCAGGATAATAGCTAAGAGAACAGTAAGCAAGCTAGCCTTATACCCTTTCATTTTTTTAATGAGCAACCAGAAAATCAGGATGACGGGTAATGAAGCCACCAGGGCAGACAAGGCCAGGTTGTCAAAAGGGTTGATGTTTTGGGTCCAGATCACATTAAATGTTTAGCCAATTTAGTTATTTCGGATAAATTATGGTGGGATTCGAGGCTGGAGGCACTCGAACATCGTCAGCCCTCACCACCTCTACCCAATGTTTAGGCTTTACCCCGGTAAAATGTTCGATCTGGTGCCGGCAACTAAACCCATTGGCTACGAGGGTAGTACCTTCCTTCATGGCATTTATTGCCGGGAACAGGATATTCTCGCCAATTTTTTGAGATAATTCATAATGTTCCTTTTCGTAACCAAATGAGCCCGCCATACCACAACAACCTGAAGGGATTTCTTTTACCTGTTGATCCGTATTTCCCACCACGGATTTCATGGCTTTGGTACCATACAATGCTTTTTGGTGGCAATGGCCATGTATCAATAGGTCGCCGGCAATTGATTTCAAGGATGTTTTAATATTTCCATTCTCCATCTCCCGGTTCAGAAATACATCGATCATCATCACTTTATTTTTAAGCTGGAAAGACAGTTCTTCATCATCTATCAGATCCACCAGATCATCGTTCAGGGCGGAAGCACAACTCGGTTCACACACCACTATCGTCAGTCCCTGGTCCATATAGGGTTTTAATTTTTCAATGGTTTTGGTGCCCTGAGATTTGGCATCTCTAAGAAATCCATGGGAAATTTTAGGCCGCTGACAACAACCTACATTGGCAAGGATAACTTCATAACCACAGGAATTAAGCAATTGTAAGGCAGATATACCCACTTGAGGTTCATGAAAATTGATATAAGTATCGGCAAACAAGACCACTTTTTTATCCTTGTTTTTAAACGCATTGTTTCCCTTTTTGTCAAACCATTTGTACAAAGGCAGATCCGTGTATTCCGGAAGTACGCGCCGACTATCAATCCCTACCAATTGCTGTAATATAAATCTGAATAGCCAGGTTTGTTGAATAAAATTTATAACCCTGGCCAAGCTCCCTGAGAGTTTCGAAGCAGTCAGATATGAATCCCGAATGAGCCGGTCTCTCAGGCTTGTCCCATGTTGGTCATAATACATCTGGGCCACATCACTTTTCATCTTCGCCATATCTACATTGCTGGGACATTCGGATTTGCAGGCTTTACAGGACAGACAGAGGTCCATGACCTCATGAAGCCTTTTGCTGCCGAGACCGTCCTGATCCAATTGCCCGGACATAGCCAACCTCAAAGCATTGGCTCTTCCCCGGGTGGAGTGCTCTTCTTCACGGGTGGCTTTAAAACTCGGACACATGGTACCTCCCAGCATTTTACGGCATTCCCCGACACCGGTACACATATGGACCGATTCACCAAAACTATTTTCCGGTCGATAATGAAATGTGGTTTTAACCGGTTGGTCTTTATAGTCTGTACCATATCTCAGGTGATGTTCAATAGTCTGGGCTTCCACAATTTTTCCTGGGTTCATCCGGTTTTCCGGGTCAAACCAGGATTTGATATCCCGAAACACCTGGTATAGTTTTTTGCCAAAGAACCGTTCATTATAGGCGCTACGAACCAATCCATCCCCATGTTCGCCGCTCCAGGAGCCTCCATACTTCATCACCAGTTCAAACGTCTCGTCGGTGATATGTTTTAAATTTTCGATGTCTTCTTCCTGGCGAAGGTCGAGCAGCGGCTGAACATGGATAACCCCGACACTGGCGTGGGCATACATCGATACCTCCGTGTTGTATTTAGCACAAATCTTCAGCACCTGATCTATGTATTCGGGCAATACTTCCGTAGGTACAGCGCTGTCTTCGATAAAACTCAGGGCCTTTTTATCACCCTTGATACCCATCATCAATCCCAATCCTTTTTTTCGCAGCGTCCATACATCGTCATAAGCCGGGCCGGTAGGAAATAAGGGGAAAGTGTATCCCAGTTCAAGCAGTTTTAATTTTTCGATCATTGCCTGCGGCCTTTGCATCACCGATTCATAAGTATCTCCATAAAATTCTACAATCAGGATTGCCGCCGGGTCGCCATCGATAAAATGGCAAAGGTGTTTGGTCATTAAATTTTCTGCACTCAGATGCAATACAGTGCGGTCCAGGATTTCAATAGCAGATGGGGTGAATGGCAGCATGGGTTGTACGGCACGGATCGCTTCCAGTAATTCTGCAAAATGAGCTACTACCACCGATTTGAATTTAGGCAAGGGATCCAGGTTTATTTTAGCTTCAAGGGTTACCGCGAGGGTACCTTCACTTCCTGTAATCAATTTGGCCAGGTTCCATTTATCGGTATATACAAATTCATCCAGGTTATAACCCCCTACCCTGCGCATAACTTTCGGGAACCTGTTTATGATTTCTTCTTTATTTTCCTGGATGGCCAGTTTAAATTTTTTGTATACCTCACCTTGCCGCGTAGGTAATAAAACAATTTGATCGTATTCCTCCGGGGTATGTTCTTTGAGTAACATTTCAGTGCCATCTGCCAACACCACCCTGGCCTCCAGGATATGATCTACCGTCTTGCCATAGAGTATACTTTTCGTGCCTGAAGAATTGTTGCCTATCATTCCACCCACGTTAGCCCTGCTGGAGGTAGCAGGGTCCGGTGAAAAATGCAATTGATATTTGGCCAGTTCTTCATTGAGTTCATCCCGGACGATCCCGGGTTGGACCCTTACCCATTTTTCTTTTTCATTGAATTCCAAAATCTTATTCATGTATTTGGAAAAATCAATGACCAGGCCATCTCCTACTGTTTGTCCGGCCAGGCTGGTACCACCACCTCTTGGAAGAATATTAAGTTTGTGTTGATGCGCAAACCGGACCGCTTGTTTTACGTCTTCTTCATTTTTAGGCAATACAATAGCCAATGGTTTGATCTGATAAAAGCTGGCATCGGTAGAATACATGCCCAGGGAGTATAGATCAGTGAGGACTTCCCCTTGAATTGCCCGGGATAATTCGGTAAAAAAGTGGACAGATTCAATCGTTTCCGTAGAGGCCATGATTTGCTGGATTAAATAGGAAAAGTAGCTAAACTTGGTGGAAGACACCCATTTATTAGTTTGAATTTGGTATTTCACCTTTCAGTTAGAATCATTTTCTAAAGTCACCACGCATATCTTTAAATGAACAACACCTGAAACTTTTAGAAAAATAATTTTTCATATCCTACTCGTGCTAAAAAATCATACCAAAAAGTGATCGCTTTGGGTTAAATTTTCAACTGAACTTCATATGAGGTGAGTCGAATGTATGACAATGTTTGCCGCAATAAATTGATGTTACCAAAAAACCTGGTTCCCATCTTCATACGTAAATATCCGTTCTTCCCTGCTGCCACAATCCGAACAATGAAGCCAATATAAACCACCCTTAGGAACTTCTGTGAATTCAAGCGGTAGCCCTGTTCCTATCTGTTTTCCTAATGATATCCACTTGTCCTTCCAATAAAACAATTCGTAAGTCTTATTGACCTGGATGGCGTTGCCATCTGAAGCTGGCAGGTAACGGATGTGTGCAATTTCCTTTTGTCCGCCCAGATCCAGGCCTACCCAATGCGTATTAATCGTATCCATCGGCAATTTGATGCTTTTACCAGGCACCCCATCAAACGCCAGGCGGGGATCAGGTACATTGCCTATAGGACGCCCCGTCAATAAATGATTTATACGCTGGCCGTAGAAATTCAACTCACCTAATCTAAAGACCAGGGGACGATCAAAAATGATGCGCACATATCTAAAACTATCCTTTGCCTTAAGACGGACATCCACCCAGCAGGAATCATACCTTGCCCGGTCTTTCCAGGCCAGGTCCCTTAATTGTTTCGGATTATATTTTACCGGGAGAGGAGCGATTTTATGTAAAACCACTTTATTTATAAAAGCTGAATCATTAGAAGCCTCAAAGCGCGCATTAACCATGCTGTTGGAAATGGTATACTTCCATCCTTTTTTAAATGGAAATTTCCGAGGCAACCGCAAGGTCTGCAGTTCTTCTTTTTTGTTTTCTAAAATGGATAGGTGACCATCAACGGATAACAATACGGGAGATCCGGCAACAGTATATTTTTTGTTCGAGTAAAACATCGGTAAATAGACTATCCCCCTGCCCATCATACGAAAGTGTACCGAATAATTTTTTATAAATCCACCGGTGATGGCACTCCAATCGTGCCACTGATTCACACATAAATACACTGGTTTGCCTTCGTTGCCGTGCATGGGCAGTCGGATGTCCGAAACGTTGGTATACATTGCAGTCACATCTTTAATCCTGGGGTCAGTCAACAACTCGGGAATATCCCGGATTCCACGCTGAAGTGCTTTTGCTGCAAAACTGGATGATTCCCATCCAACCCGATAGCGGAATATTTTGGCAAATTTGTGATCCCGTTCAAAGGTATAAGACATGTCTCCGGGTCTGCTTTCTCCACCCTCAAAATTCAAAAAACTGGTATCGGATAAAATCAGGGCATCCCATTTATGCGTGTCATATATATTACCATATTGCGGAGCATAATCTATAGCTACCGGTATACCCAGGGCACGGGCAGCATAAGCGCCTAAATTAGCCATTTCATTGCAGGTGCCTTTTTTGGCCTGCAGGATCTGGCTGATGCTCAGATACCCGGGACGATAGCCCAGTTTGCCGGTATAATTAAACCAGGTTTCCTGTTCGTCAACCAGGGCACAGGTGACATCTTCCATTGTTTTGGGGATATGAGCATGATCCAGGATATGCCTGTATTTTTTTTTCAGGGTATCCCGCCAATATTCCGGAAGTTCATTTAATGAGATATAAGGAAGGATATAATTGCAAAACGCGTCGTAACTGACCGAAGCAGACCAGGGGGCAGATTGCCAGGAGGCGAAAGCGTCATTGATATTTTTAATTAAATAAGAGGAAGGCAGCCACTGGATATCGTATAATAGTTCTATATCCTTTTTGCCAGGCTTGGGCAAATTAAGATCTAAGGAGTCCCTGAGCTTTTTGATGTGGGCATTGTCCAGTTGGCTTATATTTCCATAAAACAAAGAATCCATCCGATCTACCCACTCACCTCCGTAATGATATTTGGATTCCATATTACTGATCAGAAAAACTGCTGCTTTGTATTTCAGGCTGTCCACCGGATTATTTGAAAAATGGATCAACACCTTCTCCAACTCCGGGCGATTTGCGCCTGCATATTGTAAGTTTATTTCCAAAGCCGTCGGTGGCAATACACTGTGCTGGCTGCATCCCATAAAAAGGTAAAGCAGGAATAAAGTTAAAAGGGATGTTCCCGTTGGCCGGTTTTGCATTCGTAAAAAAGTTATCAATAATGCGATTAAAACTAAATGGAATTTCTGGGATTCATGCGTTACCACCACACCTATTTCCCTTCCTCCTAAGTACATATCCTCACTTCATCATTGTCGCAATCCGTGCACTTCAATCAATACAATCCACCGGCTGGCCCGTCCCTAAATTGTAGAGGATAACCTTTACGAAACAATCATTAAAAAGCAGTAGACATGCCTTTAAAAATAAATTATCTTTTGGAAATGTTTCCTCATACCTCATACCTCATACCTCATACCTCCTACCTGATACCTCATACCTTAAATCGACATCACCGCCCACATCATCGCCCTGGCAAAACCCACATTAAAACATTCTGCAGCATATCCTCCTCCCCCACCACCACCGGCTGGCCCACCACTTCTTCTTTCACCGCCAGGAAATTCTTTATCATAATCCAGGATATGGGGATGCTCTGCCCAGAGCCCTCGATTGTAACCATGTTTCATCAATTCCTGCATGACGGCAAACATGTTGACCTGGCCTTCATCGATGAATACTTCAACGTATTTATCGTAAGGGATTTCAGTAATGACATTGCGGAAATGCATATGGTTGATGCGGTCACGGGAGGCAAAATAGTTGCATACTTCGACGGGGTCTTCACCCAATTCTTTAGTCACTCCGCAATCAAATGTGATTCCATTTGATGGGCTGTCGACAATGGAAATCATTCTTTTCCATCCAGCCAGATTGGCCATGATCTGATCAGATCCGTGACTTTGCTGGGAGACCGGATCATTAGGATGTAAGGCCAAACGAACACCTGCTTTTTCCGCTACCGGTATGACGGCTTTGAGAAAATAAGTAAGGTTGGCCCAGATTTCATCGGCTTTATGAATTCCGATCTCGGGTTTGGCTGGCAGGTCTTTTACCTTGCTATAATCAAAACCTGTGACACCTGATCCTCCACGGGCTTCCACTTCGTAATACCCTTCGATCAATCGGTCGACATACCAATTGTATTCCACATTGGGCAGTCCGCATTTGCCGGCAACCTTGATCGATTCCATAAACATTTCAATTTCTTTATCCCGCGTTGGACGCGCCAGGACTATATCCGGGCCTATCACATACATCAGATTATATAAAGACAGGCCATACTTTTTGAAGTTATCCATATGGCCGCGAAGGGTAGTTTCATCCCATTGGCCGGGGAGGGCGACCGAACTGACATAGTTTATGCCAATCTGTTTAAGCCGGCGCATGGCCTTTTCATCTGCATTGATACGGAGTCCGCTGACCATCTTGGGGGTATTGGGTCCTTCAGATAGGGGCCAGTGGACTTTCCGTTTCGAGGTTGAGGCTGAGGCTGAGGTTGAGGTTAAGGTTGAGGTTGATGCCTGCCCGACTAACGCTTCCGGGAGGTGGGTTGAGGATAGACCGGCAAAAGGTAATGCACTCAGGGCGGTTGTTTTTTTGATAAAGTCTCTACGATTTTTTTTCATCCGCAAAAGAATATTTAAAAGTGACAGACCATAAAATTTACAGCTCAAAAAGGGTTCGCAAACGAATATTCACTTCTTTCATCACTGCTTCATTTACAGTTTCGATATATTCAACATTTCGTTCTGTCCAATCTAATGCCTTCATTTGGTTGTTCAATATGACCCCGAAAATTTTATTCGTAGACTCCAACTTAACTTCTAGACGATAGCCTTTACTTTTTGAGGTAATGGGCATGGCATAACAAATGCCAAATTTGTTATACGATGCTGAAGTCAAAATAAGTGCAGGTCTTCTTCCTTTTTGTTCATGACCTAATGCCGGATTAAAATCTAACATCACAATATCGCCTCGATCCGGAATGTAATTCATTAGTCGATTACCTCCTTCCCAACAGTTCCCCAATCTTCGTATTGTTCCATAACACCTTCCAGGGTCATGCCCTCCGTGAGCTCTTCCATGGTCATTCTCAATTTCAATTTTTCAATGGGTTTCAATATAATCAAGCCATTTTCCAGGACTATTTCAAGATCTTCATTTTCTTTAAATTGGGTCTGTTTAAGGTATTTATTCGGCAGTCTGACAGCCAGGGAATTGCCCCACCTTGTAATTTTCGTGATCATGTCAATTAATTGTATCTACAAAGATATACATTAAATCAATTAGAGTCGAATTAGTGTTCTTACATTATTTCAATGCATAAAGCCATATACCATCCGCCAGGTTTTAGCCCCTCATCCATCGGCAAAAGGTAATGCACTCAGACCAAATATTTTTTTGATAAAATCTCTCCGTTTTTTTCCTAACGGGTTAATTATCATTCCACTCCTGTTGATGCTAAACACCTAATTTGATCGTAACGATAATAGTCCAATATCAAAATTATTTTCCCTTTATCCATTAAAGCAGATCCAATACTTTAATCAAGCATAATTTGACTGAATCCATATCCAGGGTTGATAATTTCCCCAACTGCTTTTTAAATCTATCCTTAGAAATTGATTTAATCTGGAAACAATCGGCAATGCTTTGTTTTGAAATCTAATTTTCTACTGTGGGTTTGATCAAAACATGCCATTCATGCAATGATCGCATAGCATCTGTGACAGGAAAAACACCTTTTAACTGAAGTGCCCCCATGCTATCATGATTTACAATTATTGCTGGTCTCAGTTTATCAATTTCTTGTCCAATTTTTGGCGCAAAGTCAACCAGCCAAACTTCTCCATGTTTCATCCGGGCATCGGATCCTCCATCAGATCCAGGTCAACATCTGCAACATTATTCTCCTCCTGATTATAATACTTTATGGTTTCAGGATCATTAGCCTGAGATTCAATTCTTTTATAAAGTGCGGCTTTGTTTTTTCTCAATTTATTGATGGCGTTATGAAAGCTATCTAACTCCTGAGCAGATCGAATTAATATACCCTCTTCTTTTTCTTCAATCAATATTTTATTTAACTGATATTTTTTAATCATTTTAGCAGGAATAATGACTGCTTTGCTATTGCCTATTTTGGTCAAATTTTTAATCATACTGCAATGATAAGGTAGTTATAATTATGTTATAACATTCTTTGAACTCATCTATTTCCTTTATTTGAGTTTAAACGCCATATACCATCCCCCGGGTTTTGCTCCTCTGCCACCGCCTACTGCAGTAGCTATATATTGTTTGCCACCCACTTCATAGGTAATCGGTGTTGAAAACCCGCCGGCGGGCAACTGATATTCCCAAAGGATCTTGCCCGTTTTTTTATCAAATGCCCTTATCCGTTCATCCCTCGTAGACGCAATGAATAACAATCCGCTTGCGGTTACCACAGGGCCGCCATAAGTTTCCGTCCCGGTAATTGGTATTCCCCTTTTTGTCAATTCAGGAAATTCACCTAAGGGCACTTTCCACAAATAATCTCCCGTGTTGAGGTCGATGGCATTCAGGGTACCCCAGGGTGGTTTGACGGCGTTGTACCCGTTCTGATCTACGAAGCGTTGCCAGATTTTGAGGGTATAGTTGGGCTCGTATGGAAAATCGGGTTTTTTCCTAGCAGTATCGACTGACACATTGGTAATTACCTGTACACTTTCCAGTTTATTTTTAGGCTCTTCTTTATTCAATAAAAAGTCAGCTAATGTGTTGCGGGCATCATTGGATAAATATGGAAAGGCTGGCATACGCGCATTGCCGGATTTAATGATCAGGTTGATATCGGCTCTTGTTCTTTTTTTTCCAATATCGACCAGACTGGGAACTACCTGGGTATTCCCCATTCGATCCGCTCCATGACACGCCGCACAATTGCGGTTGAATAAAGCATGTCCGGGTGTCAGGGTATTATTTTCTTTATCCCGGCTGGCTTTATCGATCATGGTCAATTCCCAGGGAGCTTCATTTGAGTTGATATATAGGACGCCCTCCGGGTCGATGGAATTGCCACCCCATTCGGCTCCGCCACTGTATCCAAAAAGAAGGGTACCCTCAACCCGCGGGGGCTGGTATCGATGTGTGGTGGGAGGATATTCGAGGAATCGTTTTTTGACAAAAGCATTGGCTTCCGGAGAAATATTGGTGAGATCATCAATAGTCACTAATTGCCTGCACAAAGGCAAGGGTTTGGAGACAAATTTTTGTGTGGGATAAGGATGTTCTCCGGGTACGCCATCCGTTGGTACAGGTCGCTCTTCAATTGGGAAAATAGATTCCCCGTTGTTTCTGTCTAATACGTATACAAATCCATCCTTACCGGCCTGGACCACCACATCTGTAGGTTTACCATTATGATTAATTGTGGCGAGATTAGGAGGACAAGGGAAATCGCGGTCCCAGAGGTCGTGATGAATGGCCTGAAAATACCATTTGAGTTTACCGGACTCCGCTTCCAGAGCGATGACACAATTGGCAAATAAATTAGCCCCTTCACGATCTCCTCCATAATAATCGGAAGAAGCCGATCCGGTACCGAAAAATACCCAGCCTCTTTTTTCATCCACCGACATACCACTCCAATTATTAGCGCCACCAAATTTTTTATAGGCGTCTTTGGGCCAGGTCTCGTAACCTTCCTCACCGGGTTGTGGGATGGTATGAAATATCCATTTTAATTTACCGGTGATGACATCAAACCCTCTTACATGTCCTGGTGCAGCATCCCCGCCTTCCGGCAGGCTGGTTCCGATGACCAGGGTTGTTTTATAAATTATACCGGGCGAAGTAGCCTTGACAGATAGATCCTTTACCTCATGGCCAATATTTTCTGCCAGGCCTTCATGCAAATCAACACGTCCATTTTCACCGAAAGAAGTGATGGCCTGTCCGGTAATGGCATCGACTGCATATAGAAAAGACCCTGCTGTATAAAAGATACGCTTATTGTTTTTTTCTTCCCAATACATCACCCCGCGGTTGGAATTGGTTCTGTCCAGGTCGGGCACAAATTTCCAGATTTGTTTTCCGGTAGCGGCGTTTAATGCAAACAGGTTTAATTCAGTGGATGTCCCATACAGGATACCATTGACTACGATGGGTTGGCATTGGATTTCACCAGTTCCTTGACGGGTTTTGCCAGTAGAATCGGGTTCATTATTGGCAAAATAAGTCCAGGCTAGTTCCAGATTTTGGACATTGTCTTTGTTGATTTGGGCTAATGGGGAATACCGGTTACCTGCTTTGTTGCCACCGTAGACGGGGTAATCTTTGCCGGTTTCCAATGCAGGAGAAGCATCGTCGTTCATTCCATTTTTGCATCCGGCTAACACAAAATATGCTAATATGAGTACGATATTTATAATTTTCATTGGATAGATTCGGTAAAATTGACCCCGAAATTAGCAGGGTTTTTGGAATGAAAGCATGAAATGAACAAGGTATTATAAATTGTGGAGGGTTTCTATTGTAAGTAAAAGTGCGACAGCGCATTGAACAGGTGTTCATTGCTTACACATTACTAATTTAGATCGCCCTGAAAGGGCTTTAATTCAGCAGCATTGGGCGACTGCCCAATGCTGCTGAAAATTGAAAGGATGGCGCCCTGAAAGGGCTCAATTATGATTCCATTTTTTTAATCCCACAAGTATTGTTCATCATATTCCATACCAATATCTTCAAGATATGCCCGATATTCATTTTGAAAATTTTGTACAGAATGGTGCGATCGTTGGTTGCGAATATATTTAATAAGTGGATCGACTTCCTTGGGATTCACCGAAAATGCTCCATACCCATTCTGCCAGTAAAAGTTTTTGAATTCTTCTCCCTTAGTTTTGATCCACTTAGAAGAATGCCCTTTCGATTCTTCCATAAGTTTCATCAACGCTATTTTCTTGGATAATAAACAGAGGATATGAATATGATCCCTGAACCCTCCTACAATTACCGTCTGACATTCCAGCCGATTGCATATCCCTCCTATATAGCTGAATAATTCTATTTCTATATCATCCGTTATAAATGGTTGGCGATGTTTGGTGCTAAAAATAATGTGTAAATAGTTTTTGACTAATGACTGTCCCATAGGTGTGTGTTCTTTACCTTCAAAATTATTAGTTGTTCCGGTTAAAAATGATGCCCTTTCAGGGCGATTGATCACTTTTTAACCCATAGCAATGGGCAGGGGCTGCCCATTGCTATGGGAAATGAAGGCCTTTCAGGCCGTTGAGACTAACATTGAGCAAAAAACAGGTGAAGGCTATTGCCGTGATTATATCCTAAAAATGTTGCCCTTTCAGGGCATTTGATCACTCTTTAACCCATAGCAATGGGCGGGGGCTGCCCATTGCTATGGGAATGATGGCCTTTCAGGCCGACAAATCGTGAAATAAAAAAAGCCCTAAGCAAATTCATAATAAAGTCCATGCAGGCCGGTTCATAAAAAATTATAGAGTTGTTATAATTTGAACACCCAAATTATTTTTTTACATCGTTTATATAAAACTCGTAATTAATATTCCATTTTTTAGATTCCCCGGGGTTTACATTTATTGCGATATATGGTTCGGGGCACACTGTCTTGAAGGCTGACCAAAAAACCATTTTCAAGAGTGGCTGATCGCCAGTAATCCGCACTGCTGCGCCGGTTTTTTGATTCTCAATGCGGATATCATAATCTTTGGCATCTGGTCCGAATCCCAATAAACCAGGACTGAAAACCGTATTCCCTTTGACAAATGGTTTTTCGTATATTAATTGATTCCCCACCAACCTGCCCAGGTCTTTCCCGGAGGTCAATTCACCGGTAACCGGAAATGGAAAGGTAACCACATAATCCGGGCCCGTAGTGACCTGGTCCATAACAAAAAAATTATGGTTGTATACATTGGTTTCAATCGGACGAGTCCCTGTATTTTTTAAGCTACAGCTTAGTGTTAGTGCCGGTTTTCCTTTTACCAATTCGACGGTCTTGGTGTATAGGTAACCATAACCGTTTGCTTCCAATTTATGAGTAAAGATTACCCGGTTCGATTTTTTCTTCACTTTCCATTGGCCTGAATTGGCAATTTCGTAAGGCGTAGCTATAAAATATTTGGGATCCTGTTGTTTCACCAACATGCCCACACCAATCTTAAGAAATTGTTCCCCCGCTTTCGCATCATCAAATCCAACCGGATAAAATGCATCCACCGGGCCCATGATGGCGTCATGCAGGGTTGGGCTGTATTTTTCAAACCATTGACCAAAATACTGATGTCCATAGTATTCAAGAGAAGAGATCACTCCGGCCCAGTCAAAACGGGCACCACGGTAATATCCTTTGGTGGCATCAGGAAGAAATAAGCGTGCCTGGATTAAGCTATTTTTTATTTCTGCCTGGGGAAATTGAGCAAAAGATTTATTATTTATCGAAGCAATTAAAAGGAAAATAAAAAACAGGTATTGCTTTTTCATATTCAAATATTTAAGATTTATTCGAGTTTCTTTAAAAATTGGTTCGAAAAACAAGCACCTCACCATATTTATTTCAGCGTTAGAGTTTTAATCTTCAATTGACTTAATAAGCTCAAAAACTTCAATTACAATTTTAGGGTGCAAACTTTTTCCTGCATGGAATGGAATTACTATTCTGGTACTTTCCTTAAAATAAATACGATGGCTGCCTTTAATTCTTTTTAGATAAAAACCTGCTTTCAGGAGAAGCCTTTCGACTTCCTTTGCATCCATCACAGGTAATTTAGGCAAAGTTTACCTCCATAACCGTGCTGATGATTTCCCTGTTAGTTGAGAACGAAGTCAATTCTTCAGGGCTCATCGTTTCCAAATATAACTCAATGGCTTCCCGAATATTTTCTTTGGCTTCTTCAAAAGTAACTCCCTGAGAATGGCACCCTTTGAGGTCGGGACAATAGGCAAAATAGCCGCTATTATCCTTTTGAAATAAAACATTCACCTGGTAACTCATTTTAAATTCATTTTGTGGACTAAATTACAAATTTCATTGGCGTATAGCATCTAACTCCATAACCTGTCATGAGATCGTATTTCATTCCATTGGGGAGTAGGCTCAAAATAGGTTTTATCTTCGGCATGTAAATGTTGCCTAACCACTTCATCATTGAGTTCAACACCCAGCCCGGGGGCATCGATAGGCACATTGGCAAATCCTTTTGTATATAATGGTTGTTTTCCAACGGTCTTGACTAAGGTTGGCCACCAGGCATTGTCCGAAACCTGATTGGGCATCTCAAGCGCCAGTACGTTTTGCGTAGCAGCAGCGCAATGTACATTGGCCATAAATGATACTGGGGTCCCGGCAAAATGCAACATCATGGCCGTATTGCCTTCTTCGGCATAATCGCCAATTCTTTTCGTCTCCAGGATGCCCCCTGATGTACCCATATCCGGATGAACCATGTCGACGATCTTATTATCAACCAGATTTTTAAATTCCTCTTTCAAAAAAATATCTTCTCCGGTCATGGTAGGAATCAGGATAGCATCCGTGATTTTTTTGAATTGTTTGGTATCGGTCCAGGGCAACAAATCCTCCACAGAAGCAAAATTAAATCGTTCCAGCGCCTGGCATACTTTTATACAATTGTTGAGTTC
>JAWXBI010000106.1:0-13966 GCA_034439915.1 Saprospiraceae bacterium
CCTCAACCTCCTCTTCTTAATTACTGTATCGCTTGTGACAGGCTACAGCCAGGCGAATATTACATCGGCAACCTTAGGCATGATGGAAGCACGACATATTGGTCCGGCGGTAATGGGAGGCCGCATCACGGATATCGATGGAGTGCCTTCAACACCAAGAATCCTATATATCAGCACCGCGGGTGGAGGCATTTGGAAGACGACTAATGCAGGCGCTTCGTTCAAACCAATATTCGATAAATACCCCCAATCCATAGGTGCTTTGGCTATAGATCCTAAAAATCCGAATATCATCTATGCAGGAACAGGTGAAAGTAATATGCGCAATTCAGTATCGGTAGGTTACGGAATGTATAAATCAGCCGATGCCGGAGAAAACTGGATCAAAATAGGGTTGGACAGTACCGAGCACATCAGTAAGGTGGTTATTCACCCTAAAAATTCCAACATAATTTTTGTGGCTGCACCTGGACATCTTTGGAATGACCACAAAGACCGCGGACTCTATAAATCTGTCGATGCAGGAAAGACGTGGGAAAAAATATTATACGTGGATGAAAAAACCGGTTGCGCAGATTTTATAATTGACCCTGTGCATCCGGATACGATGTACGCCTCAACCTGGGAATTTCGCAGGACAGCCTACAGTTTTAATTCAGGGGGACCTGGCAGCGGATTGCATAAATCCGTGGACGGAGGTAAAACCTGGAATAAAATCACCAAAGGATTGCCTTCCGGAACCTATGGGCGTATTGCTATGACCTTAGCACCCAGCGAACCGAACAATTTATTGGCCATCGTGGAATCTGAAACTACAGGATTATTTATTTCTTCCGACTTTGGTGAATCCTGGAAAGCGCAAAGTTCCAATTCCAATGTGTCGGCAAGGCCATTTTATTTCAGTACCATTGAAGTAGACCCAAACAATGCGAAAAGAGTTTACCGCCCGGCGTTTACAGTATCCATAAGCGATGATGGTGGTTATAGTTTCAGGGAAATTCTCAATGAAGCAGGTTGGGTACACAGCGATTGCCACGCCTTGTGGATCAATCCCAATAATACGAGCCATATGTATTTGGGTACGGATGGTGGGGTATATATGAGTTTGGACAAAGGCAATAATTGGATTTTCCTAAACTCTATTCCGGTTTCTCAATTTTATCATGTTATGGTGGATGAGCAGACCCCGTATAATGTATATGGCGGATTGCAGGACAATGGGTCCTGGATGGGTCCTTCAAGCAGCCCAAATGGCATAGAAAATAAAGACTGGAGGGATGTCGGTTTTGGAGATGGATTCTGGGTTCAACCCGATCAGGAAGCTTCTGAAAATTATGTTTATAGCGAATGGCAGGGAGGCAATGTGATCCGGCTTAATCTCAAAACCAATGAAGCAGCTAATATTAAACCACAGGCGGCGGCTGGTGAAACCAAACTTCGGTTCAATTGGAATAGTCCTCTGCAAGTCAGCCCTACCAATAAAAAAACCCTTTACCTCGGTGCACAATACCTGTACAAAACTCAAAATCGCGGTTTGACCTGGGAAAAAATCTCGCCGGACCTTACCACAGATGATAAGAAAAAACAAGAACAGGAAGAAAGCGGAGGCGTCACTATTGACAATACCGCGGCAGAAAATCATTGTACTATTTTTTCTATAGCAGAATCTCCGCTGGATGAAAAATTGATTTGGGTAGGAACAGATGATGGCAACCTTCAGTACACGATAGATGGGGGTAAAATCTGGAACAAAGTCAATCCGAATATATCCTGTATCCCCTCCGGTACCTGGGTCAGCAGTATCGAACCCAGCCGCTTTGACAAGAATACGGTGTACGCCACTTTTGATAATCATGCATATGGTGATATGCGCACTTATGCAGCCCGAAGCACGGACCTGGGTAAAAGTTGGGAATGTTTTAGTTCTCCCTCATTTAAAAGTTTTGCTCATAAAATTAAAGAGGACCTGGTCAATAAAAACCTGTTGTTTTTAGGGACGGAAAGCGGGTTATACCTCACCATCGATGCGGGCAAAACGTGGATCCTTTACAATGCCAATATTCCGGATTTTAGTTTGGTTAGAGATATTCAGATCCATCCACGGACCCATGATCTGGTATTGGCTACTCATGGCAGAGGCATATTAATCATTGACGATATCACACCGCTCCGGCTGCTGGATCAGTCCTTGTTACAATCATCTATAAAAATTTTGCCCTCCCGGCCAACGTTAAATACCCTGGGCAGGTTTGGCGCTTCATTCCCTTTTGCGGGTGGTTATGCCGGACCTAATGCGAGTGAAAACGTGGTCATTAATTATTACCTCAAAGACCGGGTGACTAGTGGAGATGTTTATGTGGAAATATTTGATCTCCAGGGAAGAAAAATAATGCAGCTTCCGGGTGGCAAACGCAAAGGTATCAATAAAGTGAGATGGAATATGCGCATGATGCCACCGAAAGTAGCTACCGGAGGTGATGGTTTGGATTTTGGGGGATTTACCGCTCCGTTGTTGCCTGCTGGAATTTATACGGTTAAAGTGACCAAGGGTACAGAATATGCGGATGGCAATATTGAGTTGATCAAAGATCCTGATTCACCACACAGCGAAGAAGACCGCAAAGCCCAATATGAGACCCAAATGAAACTTTATCAGATGGTAGAGGACCTGGCTTTTGTGAGCGATCAACTGCAAGACCAGCAAAAAACTTCAAAAGAAATATTGGACAAAGTCAAGAATCTTAAAACATTGATTCCTCTGATGAATACCTATGGTAAAGAATTAGAAGATATCCGAAAAACATTGTTGGCCACTAAAGAATCCAAGGGAGGAATAACCGGGGAAGAACAAATCCGGGAAAAATTGAGTTCGATCTATGCAGCCGTAGCCGGTTATGAAGGCAGACCGTCTGAAGTCTATCTCCAGGGTATGAATACCATGACAAAAGAAGTCTCCGGGGCCCAGACCAAACTCGAAAAAATATATACCACGACCTTGCCCAAAATTAACAAAGAACTGGTCAAAGAAAAATTGCCCACGCTTCTATTAATGAAACGGGAAGTCTGGGAAGCCCGGAAGATGAAAGAACAGGGGATTAAGGTGGTCAAACCCTGATACTAAAATGGTGTAAACGGTGTGGAAATTTAGTTTAAAACCGCCGACTATCATCGCTGACCTTATAAGCATGTATATTTGATTCATGCTGCGGCAAATGGAAATTGAAGAATGGATACAGGATAAATCACTACCTATCCTGGACGTCCGTTCACCGGCGGAATTTAATCATGCGCACGTGACCGGTGCAATTTCGCTCCCTTTATTTTCGGATGAAGAACGTGCCCTCATCGGAACAACATATAAACAAATTGACAAGTCGCACGCCATGATGCTGGCTCTGGAATACGTTGGCCCCCGAATGACTGAATTGGTCAATCTTGCCCGTACTGCTGCCCCCGAAGAAAAAATCAGGATCCATTGTTGGCGCGGGGGTATGCGAAGTGGAAGTGTTGCCTGGTTGCTCAACACCATGGGTTTTGACAAGGTTCATGTGCTCAACAACGGGTACAAAGCCTATCGTCACTGGGCATTGGCACAATTCGAAACGAATTACCCCATACTGGTATTGGGAGGTAAAACCGGAAGTGCCAAAACTGAAATTTTAAAAGTATGGTCTGCTCAAAATGCAGCCACAATCAATCTGGAAGGGCTGGCGCATCATAAAGGATCTGCTTTTGGCTGGATAGGTGAAGCAGACCCGCCCACACAGGAACAATTTGAAAATGATCTCGCTACTTCGTTGTATGATCAAAAGCACCGGGAATCTATTTGGTTTGAAGATGAAAGTGAACGCATCGGCTTAGCCAGGATACCCACACCATTATATAAACAAATGCGCGCATCGCCATTGTATTTTTTGGATATTCCCAAAACCATCCGAATCCCTTACCTGATCGAATCGTATGCTCACCAAGGTGATGAAAAACTAGCACTCAGTATTCTCCGCATTTCAAAAAAATTAGGTGGTGCAAATACCAAGCTGGCCATTCAGGCCCTGCACCGAAAGGATTATGAGCAGGTTGCTGATCTGGTTCTTTATTATTATGACAAATCTTATGAAACCGGGTTGAGCATGAGAGATACAAGCCGGGTAATCCGCATCCATAGCGAAACGATCGATCCGGTGACCAATGCGCAACTTATCTTGCAGTATAAATTAAAAACCCGTCATGGAACCCATCAAACTCACCCAGTATAGCCATGGCGCAGGCTGCGGATGTAAAATATCTCCGAAAAACCTTGAAACTATTTTAAGATCATCACAGCCCAAATTCTACGATCCGCAATTATTAGTAGGATATGATTCCAGAGATGATGCAGCAGTATACGATATTGGCCATGGGCAGGCGATCATCAGTACCACCGACTTTTTTATGCCGATTGTTGATGACCCTTATGATTTTGGCCGGATAGCGGCAACCAATGCCATCAGTGATGTGTATGCCATGGGGGGCAAACCCTTAATGGCCATAGCCATTTTAGGCTGGCCGGTGAATAAACTATCACCGGAAATTGCCCAACAAGTAATAGCTGGCGGCAGGGCTGTATGTCAATTGGCTGGAATGCCCCTGGCAGGTGGACACAGCATCGATAGTCCTGAGCCCATTTTTGGATTGGCCGTCACCGGGATCATCGACAAATCAAAAATCAAACAAAACAATACCGCGCGGGAAGGTGATCTCCTTTTTCTCACCAAACCCCTGGGTATAGGTATTCTCAGTACTGCGCAAAAAAAAGGATTGCTGGAGCCTGTTGATGAAAAGGTCCTGATTGAAACCATGTGTACCCTTAACCGGATTGGAATGGAACTCGGTAATCTACCCGGAGTCCATGCCATGACGGATGTCACTGGTTTTGGTTTATTGGGCCATTTATTGGAAATGGTTAAAGGGAGCGGGTTATCAGCCAGCCTTAGCCTGGATCAAATCCCCTTATTACCCAATCTTCATCATTACCTCAATGCGGGATCCTATCCAGGTGGTACTGAACGGAATTGGGAGAGTTATGGTCATGACATAGGATCATTGGATGAGACCTGGCGATTAATCCTGGCTGATCCACAGACGAGCGGGGGATTGCTGATTGCAGTGGATCAGTCGTTAGAAAAAACGATCCGTGATTTGCTCCATCAAAATAACCTCTATGCCGGGGTGATCGGTCAACTAGGAATAAAAAAACATATAAGTATTTACTTCTCCTAAGTCTCTTCTAACCTCAATTCTTCCTAGCTCCTACCTCAAACCTCCTCAATTCCCCTATCTTCATAGTATGAAACCCATCAACACCGCCCTCTGCTCATTTGGTATGAGCGGATGGATCTTCCATGCTCCATTTCTAACCAATCATCCCGGTTTTAAGCTATACGCGGTATGGGAAAGATCAAAAAACCTGAGTCAGGAAAAATATCCCGGCACAACGGTGTATCGCACGTACGAAGAACTATTATTGGATCCTGAGGTTGAATTGGTCATAGTCAATACTCCGAGTTCAACCCATTACGAATATGCAAAACAAGCCTTACTGGCCGGCAAAAATGTGATTGTTGAAAAACCGTTCGCTGCAACCGTTGAAGAAGCTAATGAACTGGTCGCTATTGCTGCTCAGGAAAAAGTCAAACTGGGAGTATTTCAAAACCGACGATATGACAGCGATTTTATAACGGTAAAAGATGTTATCCAGCAGGGTTTGTTGGGGGATTTACTGGAAGTTGAATTTCATTATGACCGGTATAACCTGGCTTTAAGTCCTAAAGCACATAAAGAAATACCGGGCCCTGCAGTGGGTTGTATTTATGACCTCGGGCCCCATCTGATTGACCAGGTGTTGCATCTTTTTAATATGCCCAAAGCGGTTTTTGCGGATATCATGATTACCCGCCCGGGATCCCTGGTGGATGATTATTTTGAAATCCTGCTGTATTATCCCAAAATGAAAGTCAGGTTAAAAGCGGGATATCAGGTAAGGGAACCGTTTGCTTCATTTGTGGTGCACGGATCCAAAGGTTCATTTTTAAAACCCAGAGCAGACGTTCAGGAAACCGAATTACAAGCACATCGCTCGCCATCAGAAGCCAATTGGGGCGTAGAACCTGAATCCGGACAAGGGCTTTTACATACGGAAGTGGACGGAATGGTTGTAAAAAAATTGGTTCCTTCGTTGCCTGGTAATTATATGGAATATTATGAGGGTGTGTTTAAAGCCATGCGTCAACAGGAGGCCATGCCGGTCACCGGTGAAGATGGCGTAAATGTGATTACCATAATTGAAGCCGCAAAAAGGAGCAATGAGGAAGGCAGGGTGGTTACGTTGTGAGTGACCGGGATCTTTACCTATAATCAGCCAAATCTTTAAATATATGCCACATTTGGCTAAATATAAAAATCTATAATCAGCCAAATCAGGATAATTTCTGTACATTTGGCTGATTATAAACACTTCATGGAGCTCATTGGAAGGCAAAGGGAAATAAAAACACTCAAACTCTCTATTCAAACGGATCAATCAGAATTGGTTTGTATATATGGCAGGCGCAGAGTAGGAAAAACCTTTTTAATCCGGAATTATTTTGGAACAACCATCCAGTATGAAATTTCAGGTTTGCATCAGGGGGCCCTGGATGAACAATTAACCAATTTTACTCAAACACTGATAAAAACGAGTGGCCAATTTGTGGTCAAACCGGCCTCCTGGCTGGAAGCTTTTTTTTTATTGGAACAATGGTTGAATGCTTCCAAATCGAAATATAAACAGGTTTTGTTTTTTGATGAATTCCCCTGGTTGGCCACTTCCAAATCAGGGTTTTTAGCAGCCTTTGAAAATTTTTGGAATACGTATATTTCAAAACAAAACAAATTTATAGTGGTCATTTGCGGATCTGCGGCCTCATTTATGATCAATAAAGTAATAAAAAACAAAGGAGGATTGCACAACCGAGTAACCCGTAAAATCAGGCTCCTGCCTTTTACCTTACACGAAACCGAAAAATTCCTGACGTATAAAAAAATAAAATGGAGTAGGTATGATATGACTATGTGTTATTTGGCCATAGGAGGGATACCCCACTATTTAAATCAAATACAACGAGGCGAATCCGTATCCCAGGCTATAGATCGGCTGTTATTTGATGCCACAGGAGTTTTGAATAATGAATTCGATGAATTATTTGCCTCTCTTTTTCTACATGATCATTTGCATAAACAGGTTGTTTCACTTTTGGCTAAAAAAAATAAAGGCCTTACCCGAAATGAAATTCTATCCTCCATTCCAATCAAATCCGGAGGAACATTTAGTACTATACTGGATGAATTAATCGAGTCGGGTTTTATTGAAAAACTGAATCCATTTGATAAAAAATCCAAAGACAGCCTTTACAGGTTATCGGATGAATATTGTTTATTTTATCATCAATTTATAACACCGAGTATAAAAGCGGGAAAAGGTTCATGGATCAGGTTATCTGCAACCACATCCTGGAAAGTCTGGTCTGGCTATGCTTTTGAGGGCCTTTGTCTCAAACACATAGCACAAATAAAAAAAGCACTGGGTATTGATAAAATTTATTCTACCCATTCCAGTTGGCTGGGTTCATCTCCCCTGGGGAAAGCGCAAATGGATTTGATCATCAACCGCGATGACCAGGTGATCAATGTATGCGAAATGAAATTTTACAATTCATTATTTGCAATGGATAAAAAATATACGGAAGCGTTGAGGAGAAAATTGGCCATATTTGCTCAAAGTACGGGGACAAAGAAAAATTTATTCCTGACCCTGGTGACTACGTTCGGAGCTGATGAAAATAAATATTTTTATGAACTGATCCAAAATCAAGTAAAACTGGATGATTTATTTATAGAATGAAGTCTAAAGGAGACATGGAAGGACAGTGACTCTGTTGAATTTTAATAGTACTAATGAAGCAAAAATCAAGTTCCTGGCTCATTCGCCCGGCTACCTCTAAGGATCATGAAGCCATCTGGAGAATCATCCGGTCCGTGATTAAAACCGGGGATACCTATGTATTTACCCCCAATGCATCCAAAGAAAAAATGCTGGAATATTGGTGCGGTCCTGATGCCTATACTTACGTTGCACTGATCGATGATACGATCAAAGGGACCTTTGTATTAAGAGACAATAAACCGGATCTGGGGTCGCATATAGGTAACGGTTCGTACATGGTTGATCCTGCAGCCCATGGCCTGGGGATCGGCAGACGTATGGGGGAACATTCCATAGCGGAAGCAAAAAGATTGGGATATCACGCCATTCAATTCAATTATGTGGTCAAAACTAATCAACCAGCAGTCAATCTCTGGTTGTCCCTCGGCTTTGAAATCGTAGGTGAAGTACCGGAAGCTTTTAATCATAGCCAGTTGGGGTATACCAATGTGTATGTGATGTATAGGAAATTATAGCGCCGACCCCGTTTAAATATCTGCGGGTGGTGAGTTTCAAATAAATCATCATTTGGTGGTGGGTGTCCAAAAAGTAAAAATTAATTGAATTGATATTGGTTCGAGTCCGATCGGTATCGGACGGGATTCAGACACTGGAACAGCCGTAGAGCGGCGGCCCAGTATCAAAACTTATAAACTCCTTAGAAAGGCAAAATTGTTTTTAAATATTAATAAATTATTTAAAAATTACCTTATTCAATGTTTATCAATTCCTTCTAACTTGCAGGGGAATCTTAAAATGGTGAAACTCAAACCGATTTATTTATCAGGTATATTCCTGATTCTGATCTCTTTTCAATGCAATACCAAAAGGCCGGATACCCTTACCTTACCCAAGCGGGGCCCAGATAATATGGCTTTTATTTGGGGTAAGATTTCTCTGGAGTTCACCGCAAGTGATACTGAACGCTTCAGGCCCAGGCCTACCGTGACCTCTCGCATACTTGGATTGGTTTGGACGGCAATCTATGATGCCTGGTCCCGGTATGATTCAACCGCCAGACCGGTTTATCTTGCCGAGGTTGAGCGAAGGCCGGTAAGCGAATTCACTGAAAAAAACAAAGAAATTGCTATCAGCCATGCTGCATTTCACACTTTAAAAGAGTATTTTTTTTCAGATTCCATCCTGTTGATGCATTACATGGATTCTTTGGGCATGAATTATCGTGATTTAAATATGGACCCCTCCACTCCGGTAGGCATAGGTAACCTGGCAGCACAGTCGATCATCAAACCCAGGAGGTCAGACGGATCCAATCAGGAAGGCGATTTACCGGGATCAACCGGCCGTTATTCGGATTACACCGGTTATAGTCCCTTGAATACTCCGGATACCGCAATGGATGTAATGCGCTGGCAGCCAAAATATTTTTCGGATGGTAAAGGTGGGCGATTTGCCCCCGGTTGTTTGACCCCGCATTGGCCAAACGTTAAACCTTTGATTCTCGATAGTGCCAGTCAATTCAGATCCCCGCCTCCTCCTGCACTGGGCTCTGAACAACTTAAAAATGAAGTCAGGGAAGTAGTGGAAATGCAGGCGCACCTCACGGATGAACAGCGTGCACTGGTTGAATTTATGCGGGATGGGCCTAAATCGGTACAACAAGCGGGGCATTGGCTCCTATTTGCGCAGAATGTATCCGTTCGCGACAGTCATACCCTGGACCAGGATGTTAAATTGTATTTTTTAATTGAAGCGGCGGCGATGGATGCTTTTATTGCCTGCTGGGATACCAAGATGTATTATGATTACGCACGTCCTTACGCCCTGGTTCATGAATATTATCAAAATCAGATCATTGAAGCCTGGGCCGGGCCTGATAAAGGGGTCACAAAAATCAAGGGAAAGGAATGGAGACCCTACTCACCAGAGACTTTTTTGTGTCCTCCCTTCCCTGCTTATGTTTCCGGGCATAGTACGGTGAGTGCGGCTTGCTCCGAAATTCTAAGACTGTTTACCGGCAGCGATCAATTTGGCGAAGAAGTGAAGCGGGTGCCGGGAGCCATGACAGAAACCAATCGTCAGGGCGATACCGTGACCCTCAGGTTTCCTACTTTTACCAATACTGCTGAGCAAGCTGGGTTATCCAGGGTTTTGGGAGGTTATCACATCCAGGTGGATAATGTGGAAGGTTTGATTTTAGGCAGAAAAATCGGTAATGAAGTATGGCAAAAGTATCAGTCTATTTATAAATAAGGGGGTTCTTCGGGGGGAATATCCTTTAATTTTTCAAAGTCCTGGTCCAATTCAGTTAAAAAACCAAGGATCCACTGCGCCATTTGACGGTCATCCCGGGCTATACTTTCATAAAATTCCGCTTCATTGGAATTGGTTTTTATTATTTGCATAAAGGAATTGGTATTTAAATAATGACATTCAGGTAGCCAGCATATACCTGGCTATGATTTTCTGCATTATTTCGCCTCGATGCTCGGCGTCAAATTTGGACAAAATCTTCTTCATATGATACTTAAGGGTATTGTTGGAGAAATACATTTTGTGGCAGATTTGATCATTGTTCATTCCGCTGATCATGGCCATGACTATTTGGTACTCCCGTTCGGTCAACGCTTCTGAAGTTAATCCATTTAATTTTTCCAGGGATAAAGATAGTTGTTCCAGTTCCTGATTAAATTTATATATGGCCATTTCGATTCCTGTCAACAAATCCGCTTCGTTAAACGGTTTCACGATATACCCATAAGGCAAGGTCTTTTTTGCTCTGTCCAGCGTCGACCGGTCTGACAGTGAAGTCAGAAATATAAATGGAATCTTTTTCTTGGCCCGGATCAATTCTGCCACCCGGATACCGTCACCAGTGCCTTTGATAAGGATATCACACAATACCAGATCAGGGGTATGAAAACTCAGATAGTCTATTGCTTTATCGCTGTTGCCGATGATGCCGGCTACTTCATATCCCAGGTTACGCAACATATCCTGGATATCCATCGCAATGATTGCTTCGTCTTCAATGATCAGAATGTTGAAATTATTCATCAATCGGATTATTTAATAAACAAATCATCGATAACACTTTTAAAACAAAGACTGATGCAATCTACTTCTTCCGATAATTTTCAATAACCTACGGACGCCGGTATATTCTCTAAATTTACTATTTTCTGACTGTATAGATAATGTTACAGTTGTTGGTGTTGCTTACGAGCCAATCCAATTCGCCCGCTACACCCGTTGCTTTTAAAGTAAGGCAGGAATTACTAGCTGTGCATAGCGTTAATGTTTGATCGACGACCGTATAAGTGCCGTTGTCAGTTGCTGGTTTGGTGATCACCAAACCTCCATTGGCCCTGATCTCCCGGGTTTTAGTTTGCAGCGTATAGGTCAAATCGGTTTTTAAGGTAATGGTAAGGGAAATACAATCCTGACCACCAGTAACGGTATTGCATAATTCACTGGTGCCAGCATCAAAATCGCGTGAAACATTTTTACTGCTTTCTGTACATTCCGATCGCAATTTAACCGACTTGTAGACCCCGGAATAATCAACCGGCTCATCTTCTTTAGTACAGGAAACAACCAGGAAAATCCCTAACATAAAATAAGCGAATACTTTCATAATCAAATTTTTTAAAAATTAATAGATCAAAAATATTTGATTAAGAAGGGATAAAAACTACCCCGCAGGGTAATTCCAGGCTAAGAGGCTTTTTTGTAATCATTAATTTTCAGGGTAACGGAGGTACCCTGATCAGTTTCAATCTCCAACTTCGCATCCAGTTGTGTTCTGAATGCCTGAATCAGACGATAACCGAAAGAATTACCCAATTCCCCGTTAGGGTCCGTAAGGATTCCGATACCATTGTCGGCTACTACCAGCACCAATGAGCCTGCTTCTTCCACAAGACTTACGGTTATAATGCCCTGCCGTTCACCAGGAAAGGCATATTTAAGCGCATTGCTGATGAGCTCATTTACAATCAAACCGAGAGGGATCATGGTATCCACATCCAGTTGCATGGCTTCAATATTGGTCTGGAGTTGAATACGCCCTGGTGAAATATTGTAGGATTGAAATAAACTCTGAATCAGCAATTCAAAATATTTTTTAATTTCTATGCCGGTGAGGTTTTGTTCCTGATATAGATTTTGATGAATCAAGGCCATGGAGCGGACTCGGTTTTGTCCTTCTTTGAGAATAGACAACGTTTTTTCATCATCTACTTGTCTTGCCTGGAGGTTGAGGAGGGAGGAGATAAACTGTAAATTGTTTTTTACCCGATGGTGGATTTCTTTAATCAGCGTTTCTTTTTCGGACAGTGTTTTTTGAATATAAACATTTTGAACCCTGGTTTTTCTTAATAACCGGTATATACCGGCAAGTAGAATAATAAAAACCAACAAAATGACAGCCAATCCATATGTTTGCAGCCGGGCTGCTTTAAGATTAGATTGAGCAAGGGCATTGGTGGTATTTAACAATTGGATAGCCCGTTCTTTTTGTTCCGTTTGATATCCGAGTTCCAATTGATGGACTTGCCTGGTAATTTCCAGGTTGAGCAGGCTATCATTGAGCATAGCCCAGTTCTGAAGATAATACATCGCTTTTGGCAGATCGCCGGTACGTTGATAGGCCTCCTGGAGTGAATGATGCGTTTCGACCAGGTTTTTAAGGTTTATTTCATCTGGATACATTTTTAAGATTTCCTCCATCAATTGGATTCCTTCTTTTGTTCTGTTTTGCTGGAGGTAAAGTGTGGCGAGTAACAACTGACTGTCTATGATTTGTCCCGGCACTTCCGATTTTATCGCCGTAGTATGGGCTGCGGTCAGATAAGCTGTGGCTTCCTGTAACTTGTTCTGCTTTAGCAATATATTCCCAATATTGTAGCGGTCAAAAGACAGAGAGTAGGCATCCTGCTGCAAGATGCTGAGGTGTTCTGAACGTTTAAAATAAAACAAAGCACTATCAAATAATAACTGTTTTTCAAAAACCAATCCGATATTGCTGTATGCCGTTGCAATTTCAATAGTATCCTTTATGTCCAGGGCCAAGGCCAGCGCTTTGTAGTGATAGGTAATCGCATCATTAAGTCGTTGTGTTTCAGAAAGTAAATAACCCATTTTACCATTCGCAATAATTATTCCGAGGGTATCTTTTAATTCATCATAATAACGGATAGATTGCGTGACCGCGCCCATGCTTTTATCATATTGATTCTGGTCTGAATATAAATTTGCTTTGGCCATATAAGCAGGTGCCAATCGATTAATGGCCTTTTTATTTAGACTCCATTCAATATATTTATCCATATAGAACGCACTGCTGTCAAATTGGTTTAAATTTTTATAGGCGATCCCATAATAATAAAGCAGTACGCTCGACGTATACAACGCTTGACGAGTATGAATAAATGAATCTACACCCCTTAATGCCACCAGGCTGATCCGCGGATCACTTCGCATGGAAGACCAGGCGTGGGTCAAAAGTGAGTCAATAAAAACAGAATCTTTTCTGGAAATGGACGCAGGGTTCTGGGCTGTAATTCGAATAGATAACAGCAATAAAAATAACGATAACCTATGTCGGACTAGGGTATTCAATTCTATAATGAAAATAACTAACAAATTTCGTCGCAAATCTTAAATTTTCCTCAGTCCCGTGGAAAACATCGCGCAGTATACCTTTTAGTATAAACCCATTGCTGCTCCTGCTAAGATAAATTGTTATTTAATACCCGATGCGGGTCAAAAAGACAAATTTCCAGGAGGATTCAACGATCACCACGGATTACAAACACTGGGGGGTTGAACCCCGAAACACCATAATCTAAAAATATCCAAGTCGGCGTTTAACTCCTCCTCAACATGTTTTTGAGGGGTTGAACTCCGAAACGCCGCAAATGGAATGATATGTTTTCCAATGTCGGGGTGCAACCCCTCCAGAGCAAATAAGTTGAACCCCGAAACGCAGCAAATGGAATGATA